>JARRLN010000075.1 GCA_037386965.1 Nitrospirota bacterium | reverse complement strand
GAAAAAGACCTCCTTCTTTCTTCTCCGCGGCAATACTGTTCCCCCGCCCCGCGCGGGCAATCACGGCCGCCCGTCATCGTCGCTCCTCTCCGCGCTCGTGCTCGCCCCCGCGCTCGTTTTCGTCCCTGTACTCGCGCTCGCCCCTGTGCTCCTCGCCTCCCTCGAACTCTTCCCCTCCGAAGTAGTCGCCGCAGAATTCGTCCCCGAAGGGGCCGCATCCCCAGTTAAAAGGTGGGTACCAGCCATAATAATATGGATAATAGGCTCTTTCCTTCTGCCAGAGATGAAGCTCCTTGACCGTGACTACCGGGTACGTGTAAGACCTCTGGGTCTTCGGGCTGGCCGTTGTCCTTTCGCCGGTGACCTCTCCGGCCAGCGTGACTTTCCTTCCCCTGTGGTATATCAAGGGGTCGAGGTAAGAGGAGCTTATGGCGATAAAGCGCCCCTGGCTGGAATCGGCGTCCCCGGGCTTTTCCCTCCATCCCAGGGGCGTTTCGAGGATAAAAAGCTCGGTGCCGCCGTCGAGGACAACCGTTTTGATAATCACGCCTCCCCATACGACCAGGGATCCTTTAAAGGCGGCGGGGTCCTCGAGGACCATGGTGAAGGTCACGTTCGGGGCGGCCTCTTCCCTGTACCGCTTCGATATCGGGGGGGCGCAGGAAAGTATGAAAACCAAGGCGGACACAAGCAAGAACAGGCGTCCAGAGAATCCGTACCGCGTCATATCCGGCCCCCTTCCCTCCGGCTCCCTGTTTTGTTAACGGCTCTTCCTTTCCTCTTGGCCGCCGGCGGAAAGGCATCGAGCGAACACGCGCCGGTTAAAAAGTAAGTATCACAGCCGGTGACGGCTGTCAACACTTTCTTTCATGGACGGCCCCCGACGAAGGCCACGGCGGCGCGTTCCGGGCGGCGTGCCTTATTGAATTGCTTTACTGAAAAGAGTATAGTACGGCACGAAATTGCTTTTTGCGTGTGGCTTCACATAGGAGTAAAGGGACCGGGAGGGAGTCAAGCGGCTGGTCCTCCGTGAGGACGGCGGTGCTGGTGTTGTTTCTTGCGTCGGTCGTTCCCTCCGGTGCGGCCTTTGCTGAGGAGCCGGGCCGGGTCGGTGGATACTCTCTGGGAAGGGTGCACCTCTCGGTCAAGTACGACCGCATATACTTTGACCACGACGTCAAGCGGTTCTGGGGAATTGACGAAGGGGACTATCTGGGTTTGGACCTCTATGTGCGGGTCCAGCCCGATACGTACGTGGGCGTGGAGATAGGCAGGAGCGAAGCAACGAACGTCACCGATGCCGGCGGCGATTTCTTCTCGTCCGTCGACTTCTACTCCTTCGAAGCGAACGTGAAGCAGGCCATTGCGCTGACCCGCGGCCTCTCGCTGGACATCGGCGCGGGCGTCGGCATCATATGGATTGATGGAAAGGAGGTGTTTATCGGCATCGAGGGGCCGTCCAGCACAAAGCTTGCGGATGCCGGGGAGGCGTGGCAGGTCTTTGTGAACGCCAACTGGAGGACAAGGTTCGTTTTCATCGGCCTGAACACGAAATACCAGTTCGCGTATGACGTGTGGGGGGTGGATTACAACAATTTCAGGTTCGGCGGGCATGCCGGCTTTGTCTTCTGATTCCCGTGCCCGGTTTCAGGTCCCTGTCTCTACTCGTGGCGAAGCGCGTCTATGGGGTTGAGGCGCGCGGCCTTTTGGGCGGGGAAATAGCCGAAGAGCACGCCCACCGCTCCCGAAAAGACGAAAGCCACCACAACGATGCCCGCGTTCAGGACGAGGGGGACGCCCAGCACCTGCGTGCCCGCATAGGCGGCCGTAAGACCCAGCACAATGCCGATGAGCCCGCCAAAGGACGACAGCGCCACCGCCTCCACGAGAAACTGCGTGAGCACGTCGCGCTCCATGGCGCCGACGGCCAGCCGTATGCCTATCTCGCGCGTCCTCTCCGTGACCGACACCAGCATGATGTTCATGATGCCTATTCCGCCGACCAGAAGGCTCACGGCGGCCACGGCTCCCAGAAGGGCGGTCAGCACGCGGGTCGTCCCCGTCAGCGCGGCCACTATCTCCTTCATGTCCCTGACGTAGAAATCGTCGTCCTTGCCCGCCGATATCTTCCGGCGCTCGCGCATCAGCCGCTCGATGTCCCGCTTGACCTTGTCGGTGGAGACACCGTCCCGGGCGGAGACGAGGATGTTGCTGACGTCGGTGTTGCCCGCTACGCGCCGCTGAAAGGCGCGCAGGGGGATGAGGACGAGGTCGTCCTGGTCCCTGCCGAAACTGGTCTGCCCCTTGGACTGGAGGACTCCGATTACCTGGCAGGAGAGCTTTTTCAGGCGAATGGAGGACCCGGCGGGGTCCTGCCCGCCGAAGAGCTCCTGGCGCACCGTGGAGCCGAGGATGCAGACGGCCTTCCCTCCGCGCATCTCTCCCTCGGTGAACCGGCGTCCGCTTTGAAGGGCCCAGTCCTTGACCTCGAGATAGGCGTTTGTGGTTCCCATAACCGTGGTGGACCAGTTTTCGTTCCCGTAGATGGCCTGCATCGACTGCGAGGCGGTCGGCGCGACGGCGGCCAGCCCGGAGACGTCCCGCAGTATGGCCTCGGCGTCGTCCACCTCGAACATCCTGGCCGGCGCCCGCCTGCCCCCGGGACCGTGAAACCGCTGCCCCGGCCTTACCTGGAGCATATTGCTTCCCAGGCTGGAAACCTCGGTGGCCACCTGCACGGTGGCCCCGCTGCCCAGCGTCACCATGGTGATAACCGACCCGACGCCGATGACGATTCCCAGAATGGTCAGCGACGACCTGAGGACGTTGCGGCGAATTTCCCGCAGGGCCAGCATGAAGGCGTTGAATACCATCAGGCGGCTTGGCCGTTCCTTTCGTCGGCGTCCAGGAGGCCGTCGATAAAGCGCATGGTGCGCTTCGCGTAGGCGGCCATGTCCGGTTCGTGGGTCACCATCACCACGGTTATGCCTCTTTCGTGGTTGAATCGCGCCAGCATCTCCATGATCTCGCGGCTCCGGGCCGAATCCAGGTTTCCCGTGGGCTCGTCGGCCAGCAGGACGTCGGGCTCGGTAACGAGGGCGCGGGCGATGGCCACCCGCTGTTGCTCCCCTCCGGAGAGCTCGGCGGGGGTGTGTTTCTCCCAGCCCCTCAGGCCGACGGCTTCAAGGGCCAGGAGGGCGCGGGCGTGCCGCTCGGCCACGGGGGTGCCCCGATAGACCAGGGGCAGCTCCACGTTTTCCAGCGCCGAGGTCCGGTCCAGGAGGTTGTACCCCTGGAAAACGAACCCCAGGTAGTGCCGGCGCAGCAGGGCGCGCTTGTTGCGCGAGAGTTTGCTGACGTCGAGTCCCTGAAACAGATACGCCCCGGACGTCGGGGTGTCCAGAAAGCCCAGGATATTCATGCAGGTGGATTTCCCCGATCCGCTCGGCCCCATCACGGCGACGAAATCGCCGCTTTCGATGCTCAGGTCGATGCCGCGCAGAGCCCGCATCGCCGCGTGGCCCCTGCCATAGACCTTGCTCACCTTCTTGAGCACAATCACGGGACCTTGCGAACGCGGGGCGTCTTCCTTCACTTCCCGGGGACCTCGATATCCACGACCAGGGCCGTCCCGGGCTCGACGTCACCGCTCAGGACCTCGGTCATCAGCCCGTCGGAGGACCCGGTGGCGATGTCAAGGGGCACGAGCCGTCCCCCTTTCAACGTCCAGACGCGTTTGAGCCTCTGATTCGCCGCCTCGGTCCTGGGCCTTTCCGACGGCGTCCTGCGCGGATGCGGAAAGATTCTGCGGATAAGGCTTCGGTTGTTGTTGGAAGGAGCCTTCTTCACGCGTTCGGGCGGCGCGAAGCGGAGAGCCGCGTTGGGCACGAGAGTGGCGTCCTCTATCTTCTCCACCGTGATGTCCGCCGTGGCCGTCATGCCGGGCCTGAGCGAGAGGTCGGCGTTGTCCACGCTGAGCACCGTCTCGTAGGTAACGACGCCCTCCAGGGTCTGCGAGCCGAAACGCACCTGGGTAATCCTGGCCCGGAAGCTCCGGTCCGGGTAGGCGTCCACGGTGAAGACGGCCTCCTGCCCTTCCTTCACCTGCCCCACGTCGGCCTCGTCCACGGCCACGTGGAGCTCCATCTTCGTCAGGTCCTCGGCCAGGGTGAACAGAACGGGGGCCTGAAGAGAGGCCGCCACGGTCTGCCCGGGCTCGACGTTCCGGTTCAGGACGACGCCGTTTATCGGTGAGCGGATGACCGCTTTGGAGAGGTTCGTCCTGTTTGCGTCCAGGGTGGCCCGGGTCTCGGATATCGCGGCCTTCGCGATGGCCACCCCGGCTTCCGCCCGTTTCACGGTCGCCTCGGCGGCGTCGATGTCGCGCTGTGAGGGCACCTTCCCTTTGCTTTGTTCCCATACGTGTTTGAGCCGCGCCAGGTCGTTGCGCGCCTCCACCGCGGTGGCCTGTGCTTCCAGGAGCCCGGCCCGCGCCGATTCCAGCGCGGCCTCGGATTGCTGCACCTGGGCCTGGAGCTTGTCGGTGTCCAGCCGCGCGAGCACCTCGCCGGCCTTCACCTGGTCGTTATTGTCGACCTGGACGGTCTCTATGGTCCCCGATACCTCGCTTCCCACGTCCACCTGGTTTACGGGCTCCAGCGTCCCCGTGGCGGTGACCGTTACGATGAGGTTCCCACGCCGGGCCTCCTGGGTCTTGTACACCGGGGGTTTGTTCCCGGCCTCTCTCCACCACAGAACCACGGCCGTGGCCAGTGCCAGCAGAACGAGCCCCACGATGAGCCATCTCTTGAAGTGCCTGCCCCGGTCCGATGCCTCTTCCATGCCCAGCGTGCGGGCAATATCCGTTTCGCGGTTGGTTTCCGGTTTCATTTTCCATCTCCCGGGCTCTCGGACTGCATCTGCGGCGTGCCGGGGGCATGCGCCAGGGATGTCCATCCTCCGCCGAGCGCCTTGTAAAGGCGTATCAGGTCGGCCGTGACCTCGCCCTCGCTCGTGGCCAACTGGTCCTGGAGGCTCAATAACGAACGCTGGGCGTCCAGGACCACCTGGAAATCGATGAGCCCCGACGCATACTGGCTTTGCGCAAGGTCGACGGCGCGCTGCGCGGCCTCCGAAGCCCGGAGCAGCGACTCCCGCCTGACCTGCTCGTCGGCATAGGCGGCCAGCGCGTTTTCGGCCTCCTCCAGGGCGGTGAGGACCGCCGCCTCATATTGTATCAACGCCTGCTCCTGAAGTGCATCCTGCACCTCGATGTTCCGCCGTATGCTGCCCGCACTGAAAATGCTCCATGTGAAACCGGGCGTGACCCTGTACGTGCGGCTTCCGGTGGAGAAAAGATTATCCAGCGAGAGCGCTTCGAGGCCTATGGAGCCGGGCAGGGTGAATTTGGGATAGAGCTCGGCCGTCGCCACGCCGACCCGGGCGGTCTGCGCCGCCAGCCGGCGTTCGGCGCGCCGGATGTCGGGCCGCCGCCTGAGGGCCTCGGCGGGCACGCCGACGGCGACCTCATAGGGCGCCCGGGGGATGGGCTCTCGCCCCGAGAGCTCCTCGTCCGCGGAGCCCGGGTTGGCTCCCAGCAGCACGGCAATCCGGTTTCTGGCCTGCTGAAGGCCGGTCCGCAGGGTCGGTATCCGGGAGCGGGTGTTTTCCATGTTGAACCGTGCCTGCTCCACGTCGAGCTGCGTGGCAAGCCCGGCTTCGAAGCGCCACCGGGTTATGTTGAACGTCTCCTCCTGGGCGGCGAGGTTCGCTTCCGCTATGGAAAGCCTGCTCTGAAACGAACGCACATCGACGTAGTTCAGGGCTACTTCGGCAAGCAGCGTTACGAGCACGTCGCGCAAATCCTCTTCACTGGCCTGGAGGTCCGCGGAGGCCGCTTGGACGGAGCGCCTGATGCCGCCGAACACGTCCAGCTCCCATCTGGCATCGAAGCCGGCGGAGTAGAGGTCTCTTTCGGCGCCGCCGCCGGTTTCTTCGCTGCTCCGGCTAAAGCTCGCGGAGCCCGTGGCATCGACGGAGGGGAAAAGCGCGGCCTTGCTCAGGCCGCGGCGTGCGCGAGCCTCCCGGACGCGCGCTGTGGCTTCGCGCAGGTCGAGATTGGCCTGGACCGCCCGGTCTATCAGGCTCGTCAGCACCGGGTCATGAAGCGTGGACCACCACCGGGCCAGGGCCTTTGTATTCACGCTTTCGGCACTCAGGCCCCCGCCCAGCTCGGCGTTCCACGTGGCGGGAGCCTTCACTTCGGGAGGGACGTAGTTCGGCCCCACGGGGGCGCACGCCGCGAGCATGCACGTTATGGCGAGCCCCGATGCCAGCCTAACAGCCGAACCAAAACCCGTTTGGAGCCTCCTTTGGCTGCGTGCGAGGGGGAGCGTCCGAACCCATGGGCGGAGGAAGCCCCGGCGCACCTCGCGCCGGGGCCGTGCCGTATCCTTTTGCCGACCGGTCGGTCCTTATCCTCTTGAAACCCCGGAAGACTTTAATTTTTTATCTCGATTCCGCATCGTCCCGTGAACCATACCGTGCTCCCCTAAATCCATGGGTACACTAATACAATAATACAAAAATACCCGTCCGCGCACCGTCCCTTCACTTCGCGTTCGGATGGAACAGTTGATTCCCGTGCTCGTCGGTGAAGGAGCCGATGGCCTTCTGGCCGTCCTCCGATATCAGCCAGTTGATGAAGGTCATGGCCGCGTCGTATTTGACGTGCTTGTGGCGCTTGGGGTTTACGGCCATGACGCCGTACTGGTTGAACAGGGTGGGGTCTCCCTGAAAGAGAATGGCGAGGGCGAGCTTCTCCTTGTCCTTGAGGCTCAGGAGGGTGCCCCGGTCGGTGAGGGTGTAGGCGTCCTTCTCGCTTGCGATGCGGAGGGTCTTGGCCATGCCCTGACCCACCTCCAGGTACCAGGACCGTCCCGCGGGGTCTATTTTCGCCGTCTTCCAGAGGAAAAGCTCCTTGTGGTTCGTGCCGGAGTTGTCCCCCCGGGAGACGAAGGGCGCACCGGCCCGGGCGATGGAGGCCATGGCCTCGGAAGCCGTGGACGCCCGGCTCACGCCTGCGGGGTCCTTGGGGGGACCCACGATGACGAAGTCGTTATACATGACGTCGTGCCGGTTGACGAAGTAGCCCTCGCGCAGGGCCTTTAGCTCCAGGTCCTTGGCGTGCACCAGGACCACGTCGGCGTCGCCCCGCTTGCCGGTCTCTATGGCCGCCCCCGTGCCCACGGCCACCACGCTGACGTCTATGCCCGTCTTCTTCTTGAAAAGCGGCAGGAGGTACTCGAAGAGCCCTGAGTTCTGGGTGCTGGTGGTCGACGCACAGACGATGCGCTCCGCCCACGCGGTGGATGCCGTTAAAACCAAGATCAGTACGAAAAACAGGATGCGTCTCATGATTCCTCCTTTTCAAACCGGAGCACGTCCTGCCCGGTTGCGAGATGTTCGGAAAACATCGCCTCAAGCCGCCTGAACAGGCCGATGGCCTCCAGGCCGGCCTCGGTAACCACCGTCCCTCCCCCGCCCCTGCCTCCGGCGGCGGTGAGGACGAAGGGCCGCGGGGCTTGCCGGTTCATGGAATCGATAAGCTCCCAGGCGTGGCGGTAGGACATCCCCATGGACTTGGCCGCCCGGGTTATGGAGCCCTGCTCCCTGATGCGCTCCATGAGGACCACGCGCCCGTAGCCGAGAAACGTCCCCTCGGGGCCGTCTATCCAGAACCGTCCCCGGAGGCGGAAGGGGGCGTCCCCGCCCCTCCGGGCACGCCGCCTTCTCCTCCGGGACTTCGAAAGACCCTTTTCCCTGTGGGGCATGGGCGTACTATACCGGGGGGAATAACGCTTGTCAAGGACCCGAAGGCTTTCCTGATGAGTGGAGGGAGCGCCCGGGGCCGGCGGATGCTCCATTCTCGGGGCATCCCGTCCGCGGCCTTTTTCGTCGCCGGTCCGTTATTCGCGGAGTATCTTGAGGGCGAGCAGGAGCAGGGTGCCCAGGGTAAAAAGGACGGCTCCCGCGAGGGCCCAGGGGGCGCCGGGCTCCCGGCTCAGCAGAAGCAGGACCGCACCGGGCCGGACGTCCTGGATATAGACGCCGATGCCCTCGTGGAAGGAGGGCCTGTTGGGGCCGACCACGTCCTCCTTGAGCGCCCGTCCCGCCTTGTAATAGGCCACGGTGGCCCGCCAGTCCAGGGGGAAGCCTTCGGAGCTTACGGCCACGTCCACGTCCTTTACGACCATGGTGGTCTCCCCGGGCAGCCGAAACCGGGAGCCCTCGCGGGCAAGGACGTTCTGCTTGGCCGCCCCGGCGGCACTGACCAGGTGGGCCAGGAGCAGCAGGAGAAAGCCGGCGTGGATTATCTGCGGGGAGATGATGAGAAGAAAGCGCCGCCCTTCGCGCTTCCGCATGAGGGAGTCCAGGCTGCAAACCAGGGTGTTCAGAGTCAGGAGGATGAGCACGCCGATGGCGCCCCAGAGCCACCAGGTGGCCCTCAGGGGGGCGGCCCCGAGCCAGTAAAAGAGGGCCGAGGCGTTCATCGTCCCGTAGGACGGCAGGACGGGCATGAGCACCGCCCCCGCCACGAAGAACCCGATTTCCACAAGGAGAAGCCAGAGGGCCGTCCGCGTGGAAAGCAGGGCATCCAGGATACCCCCGAGAACGCTTACGCCGGGTTTCATTCTTTCAGAAGCTGTGGGAGCTCTTCATGAGGAGCCCCACCCCGAGGTAGGTAAAGATGACCACCGCGAAACCCGCCGTCCCCAGGACCGCCGAGGGCCTCCCCGCCCAGCCGCCCACGAGGCGGGCGTGCAGGTAGAGGCTGTAGTACAGCCAGATAAGGACGGTCCAGAGCTCCTTGGGTGTCCAGAGCCAGTACGTCCCCCAGGCCAGGTGGGCCCAGACCCCGCCGAATATCATGGAGATGCTGAAGACCGCGTACCCGAGGAAGGCCACCCGGTACTGAAGGCGCTCTTCCCGCAGCCCCGGGCTCCGGAGGTAAAGGACGCCCAGGACCGCTGCCACGCCGAACAGGGCGTAGGAGAAGAAGGACAGGGCCACGTGCAGCTCAAACCAGTGAGTATCGAGCACCGGCGGAAGGGGCCCCATGTGGGGCGGCCGAAGGAGCGAGAGCACCGTGAAGAGGGCCGCCATGCCGGAGCAGGCGGAGAGAAATTTCCTCTCCGGATATTCCGTGATATAGACGGCGGCGGCGAACCCCGCCAGGGAAGCGGAGAGGAAATTCAGGGTGTCGTGCACGCCCACCAGGGGGAGGCGGCCGATGAGCGCGCCCCGGTAAAGGAGATAGCCCGACTGAAGGAGAAAGCCCGCGTAAACGAAGGGCCGCGAGACGATGCCGACAAGATAAAGGGCGAAGGCCGCCGCCGCGGGTATCACCGCCCCCGGTCCTCCTTTGCCCTGAAGAGGCGGGTCGTCGTGTCGCCCTCATCGGCGGGGCCGGTGCCCCCGGTGGGGCCGTCGCCCCCAAAAATCTTTCCGGGGTTCAGGATGCCCCGGGGGTCGAAGAGGCTCTTTATGCTCTTCATGAGCTCAAGCTCCCTCCGGGGGATTTCCATGCCGATGTAGGCCGCCTTGGTGAGGCCCACCCCGTGCTCTCCGGAGATGGTGCCCCCCAGGGAGAGGACCTTCTCGAATATCCGGGGGACCAGGGCCAGGGCCTTCCGGTAGTGCTCCTCCTCGGGCCGGGACATGATGTTGACGTGGATGTTGCCGTCTCCGGCATGGCCGAAGTTGACTATCCGAACGCCGCTTTCCTCCGAAAGCTCCCTCAGGGCCGAAAGCATGGCCGGCAGTTCGCTGCGGGGGACCACGATGTCCTCGTTTATCTTTCTGAGCTTCAGGTGGTGAAGGGCGGGGGAGACTGAGCGGCGGGCCTCCCAGAGGCGCTCCCGGGAGGCCTCGTCCAGGGCGGCCTGCACCTGGGCGCCGTGCTCCGAGAGGATGTCTATGGCCCTGGTGCCCTCCTCCTCCACGGCCCGGGGGTGGCCGTCCATCTCCACAAGGAGCAGGGCCTCC
>JARRLN010000074.1 GCA_037386965.1 Nitrospirota bacterium | reverse complement strand
AGCGAGGGAGGCAGTTTTTTAAAGAGGCGTTGTCTCCTCGACGGCGCAGTACTCGGCGGGAAAGTATTTCCTCTGGAAGTATCTGGCTACGGAAACCAGGGATATGAGCACGGGCACCTCCACCAGGGGGCCAATGACGGCGGCGAAGGCCGCGCCCGAGCCGATGCCGAACACCGAGACGGCCACCGCTATGGCAAGCTCGAAGTTGTTGCTTGCCGCCGTAAAGGAGAGCGTGGCCGTTTTCTCGTATCCGGCCCCGAACCTCTTGCCCATGTAATAGGAGACCAGGAACAAGAGGACGAAATAGACGAGCAGGGGCAGGGCCACGCGCAGAACGTCCAGGGGAAGGCGGATAATGTAGTTCCCCTTGAGGGAGAACATGACCACGATGGTGAAAAGCAGGGCGACGAGCGTTATCGGGCTTATGCGGGGCACGAAGCTCTCCTCGTACCACTCACGCCCTCTCGCTCGAAGGAGCACCAGGCGGGTCGCCATCCCTGCCAGGAAGGGAATGCCGAGATAGACGAAGACGCTTTTGGCTATCTGTCCCATGGTGACGTCCACCACCACCCCCTTGAGGCCGAAAAGCGGCGGGAGCATGGTTATGAAGACGTAGGCATAAAGGGAGTAGAAAAGCACCTGAAAAATCGAGTTGAACGCCACCAGCCCGGCGGCGTATTCCCTGTCGCCGCACGCCAGGTCGTTCCACACGATGACCATCGCGATGCAGCGGGCCAGCCCTATCATGATGAGGCCCACCATGTACTCGGGGTACCCCCTCAAGAAAAGGACGGCCAGAAGAAACATCAGAACGGGACCGATGAGCCAGTTTTGTACCAGGGACAACCCCAGCACCCGCCGGTTCCTGAAGGCCTCGCCCATCTCTTCGTACCGCACCTTGGCCAGGGGAGGGTACATCATCAGGATGAGCCCCACCGCTATGGGTATGTTTGTGGTGCCCACGTGAAAGCGGTTGATGAGGCCCTCCACCCCCGGGAAGAGGTATCCCAGCCCCACACCCAGCGCCATGGCCGAGAAAATCCAGAGCGTCAGAAAACGGTCGATGAAGGACAAGCGCGCGGGCTTTTCGTTCATTTCCTCCCCTTTCTACTTACGCGTGCGCAACGCCGTCTATGCGCAGCAGGCTCTGCCGGCCCCTTCCTCCCCGGCCGGCGTTGCAGCCTTTTGCTTGAGGAATTCCGCGAGCCTCTGCCGGTCCTCCGCGGCCAGAGGGCTCTCGTACCTCTCCGCCACGGAGAGCAGGAGGAACCGCCGGAACAGGTCCGCGCCCTCCAGGCTGTAGTGGGTCCATCTGCCCACCTTGCGGTCCTTTATGAGCCCGGCCTCCTTGAGCACCGCCAAGTGGAAGGAGGCCCGGGGCTGGCTCGTGCCCAGGGCGGCCACGATATCGCAAACGCAGAGCTCCCCGTCCCGAAGAAGGCTCACGATGCGCAGGCGCGTCTCATCGGAGAGTGCCTTGAAAATACCCGGAACATCCGACATCCTACACCTCCTCCCCGATGAGCTGCTTCACACTTTGGGGCGAAGGCAGGGGCTTCCCCGCGTGCTTCACCTTGCCGTTTACCACGAGTCCCGGCGTGGAGAGGACGTGCTTCATGATCTCGCCGATGTCGGTTACCTTCTGCACGGCGGCCTCCACGCCCAGCTCCGCCGCGGCCTTCGCTGCCATCTCTTCCATTTTCTTACAGTTGGGGCATCCCGGCCCCAGCACTTTTATCTCCATCCCTTCCTCCTACAGTATGGCGTTGAACAGATAGCCAATGGCTGTGATGGTTACGGCCATGACGCCCACGAAGACGGCCAGGAGCTTCACCTTGAGCACCTTTCTCAGGATAATCATTTCCGGCAGGGACAGGGCCGTAACGGCCATCATGAAGGCCAGCACGGTGCCCATGCCCAGGCCCTTCTCCATGAGGGCATAGACGATGGGTATGGCCCCGGCCGCGTTGGCGTAAAGGGGCACCCCCATGAGGACCGCGGCGGGCACGGCCAGGGGATTTCCCGGGCCGGCCACCCTGGCCATGAAGTCCTCCGGGACATAGCCGTGGATAAAACCCCCTATGCCGATGGCCAGGAGGACGAAGAGCCAGACCTTCCGCAATATCTCTCCGGTGTTCGCCCGGGCCAGAGCGAGCCTCCGGTCAAACGTCATCTTCCGCTCTTCCAGGACGCCTGTCCGCATGGTATACACGTATTGCTCCACCCACTTCTCCAGGCCGAGTCTTCCGATGACGATGCCGCCGAACACGGCCACGGCCAGGCCTGCCCCCAGGTAGATGGCCGCCACTTTCCATCCGAAGAGGCCGAAGAGCATGACCAGAGCCACCTCGTTCACCATGGGGGAGGCTATGAGGAATGAGAACGTCACCCCCAGGGGCACTCCCGCCTCGACAAACCCGATGAACAGCGGGACCGCCGAGCAGGAGCAAAACGGCGTGACCACCCCGGTCATGGCGGCTAGTCCATTTCCTATAAATAGTTTCTTATGAGAGAGCAGGCGCCGCGTCCTCTCCGGAGGGAAATAGCTCCGGATGACGGAGACGGCGAAGATGACGACCACGAGAAGAAGAAATATCTTTAATGTATCTGAAATAAAGAAATTAAGGGCGTCCTCCAGGCGGCTCCCGGCCTGAAGGCTTAGAATATCACGGGTTATGAGGTCTGAGAAGCCCTTGAGCATGAGATAATCCTTTTTCCTAATATAAAAATAAGTTGATGGATTGTCAAGCGGGAAGGGCCCTTGGAGCCCGGGGAGTGTAATGTTGAATGACAAAGGGCGGACCCTGTACTATGATTGAGGAAGGAAATGTCGCCCGTCTTTGATAATGGCGGGGTTTCATTGACTTTTCCGGGACTGGGGGGTGCATCTTCATGGCTGGCAAAGAGGTCATCGACATCGTGGGAGCGGGCCCGGCGGGGCTCGCGGCGGCCATAGTTCTCCGCAGGGAGGGGATTGCCGTCAGGGTGAGCGAAAAGTCCCCCGAGGTGGGCCACCGGCTGAAGGGAGATTTCCAGGGGCTTGAGAACTGGAGCTGCGAAAGGGATATCCTGGAGACGCTCAAGGACATAGGTATCGAGCTCAGTTTCCCCTGCGTCCCTTATTACGGCGGCACGGTCTACGCCCCTGAAATGGAGCCCGTGGAGGTGAAATCGGAAAGGCCCATCTTCTACCTGGTCAGGAGGGGCTCCATGACGGGGACCCTCGATGCGGGACTCAAGGAGCAGGCCCTTGCGCTGGGCGCCGAGATACGCTTCAACCGCAGGCTGGAAGGTGCGCAGGGGAGGACCATCGTGGGAACGGGCCCCCGTGGGGTCGATATTCTGGCCCTGGGGATTACCTTTGAGACATCGCTTCCGGACCGGGCGGCCGTGGCCTTCGACAACCGCATCGCCCCCAAGGGGTATGCCTATCTCCTGGTCAACCGGGGCCGGGGCACCATGGCCACGGTGCTTTACAGGGAATTCAGGAGGGCGGAGGAGTTTTTCGCGAGGACGCTCCGCTCCTTTGAAGAGAAAATCCAGCTTGACGTGAGAAACCCCAGGAAGTTCGCCAGCTTCGGCAACTTCTTCCTCCGGGACACCCAGGTGGGGGACGGCAGGTTATATGTGGGCGAGTCGGCGGGCTTTCAGGACTGCCTCTGGGGCTTCGGGATGAGGTACGCCATCATATCCGGTTACCTGGCCGCCCGAAGCATCATCGACGGCACCCATTACGACGCGCTCTGGAAGCGGGAGCTCAAGCCCATGCTGGAGACGTCCCTCGTCAACAGGTACCTCTTCGAAAGGTTCGGCCACCGGGGGTACCGGTTTCTGGCAAGGCGGTTTGCGGAGGGCAATCCCTGCGGCTACCTGAGGCAGCACTATGCGCCTTCCCTGCTGAAACGCGTTCTTCTCCCGCTGGCCGCGAGGTCGTACGAAAGCCGGACGAAAGATACGGGCTTCGACCGCAAGAGCATCCCGCCCGCCTTCTCCCCCGGGAAAAAACGGGACGCCCCACCGATTCCGGTGCGGTCGGACCATGAGGGGTAGGCCGCTCCGTTTGACCTCTCTTTCGGGGCGTGGGGCTCTTGGTTCCGGATGCTGACAGGAGCCCCGTTTTTCGCTACCATCGAAGGAGAAACGAGATTGAAAGGGGTGTGCGATGAACAAGAACATGGGAACTCTCGATAGAGCGATACGCGTGACCGCCGGGTTGAGCATCCTCTCCCTCGCCTTCGTGGGCCCCCGGAGCAAGTGGGCCTCCCTGGGGGGCTTTCCCCTTGTCACCGGGGCCGTGGGCTGGTGCCCGGTTTATGAGCTCCTGGACCTCTCCACCCGAAGGAAAGTCCACCCCTGGAACAGGGAGTACTGGAAATAAGAAAAGGGGGCCTCGGCGGCCCCCCCTTTGCTTGAGCCGTTACTTCTATTAGCCTTCTTTTTCCCTCAGGGCGGCCTGAGCGGCGGAGAACCGCGCTATGGGAACCCGGAAGGGCGAGCAGCTTACGTAATTGAGCCCTATCCGGTGGCAGAACTCCACCGACTTGGGGTCCCCTCCGTGCTCGCCGCAGATGCCGAGCTTGATGTCCCTGCGAGCCTTCCGCCCCTTCTGCACGGCGGTGCGCATCAGCTCGCCGACCCCCTCCACGTCGATGGAGATGAAGGGGTCGTCCTTGAGGATCCCCTTCTCTATATAGAAGGGAAGAAATTTGCCCGCATCGTCCCGGGAGAGTCCGTAAGCAGTCTGGGTAAGGTCGTTCGTCCCGAAGGAGAAGAACTCCGCCTCCCCGGCTATCTCGTCCGCGGTGACCGCTGCCCGGGGCAGCTCTATCATGGTGCCCACCAGGTAGGGTATCTTCACGGCGTACTCGGCCTGCACCCGGTCGGCCACCTCCAGGGCGAGCTTCCTGAGCATGGCCAGCTCGTTGACGTGGCCCACCAGGGGTATCATGACCTCCGGGATGACCTTCACGTTCTGCTTCGCCAGCGAGCAGGCCGCCTCCATGATGGCCTGGACCTGCATTTCGTAGATCTCGGGGTAGGTGACCCCCAGGCGGCAGCCCCTGTGGCCGAGCATGGGGTTGAACTCGTGCAGCGAGGTGTTCTTGGCCTTGAGCTTCTCGAAAGAGGCACCCATCTCCCCGGCCATGTCCCGAAGCTCCTCGTCCGTGTGGGGCAGGAACTCATGCAGCGGGGGGTCCAGGAGCCTGATGGTCACCGGCAGCCCCTCCATGGCCTTGAAGATGCCCTCGAAGTCCTTCCGCTGCATGGGAAGGAGCTTGCCCAGGGCCCGCTTTCTGCCTTCCAGCGTGTCCGAGAGTATCATCTCCCGGACGGCCCGGATGCGGTCGGCTTCGAAGAACATGTGCTCCGTCCGGCACAGGCCGATGCCCTCGGCCCCGAAGGTTCTGGCCACGGTGGCGTCGTGGGGGGTGTCGGCGTTCGTGCGGACCTTGAGCGTCCTGAACAGGTCGGCCCAGCGCATCATCTCCTTGTACCACGGATTGCGCGCGGGGTCGGCCGGCAGGAGGCTGAGCTTTCCCTCGTAGACCCTTCCCTTGGTCCCGTTGAGAGTAACCCAGTCCCCCTCCCGAAGGACGCGCCCGTTGACGTTTATGGTCTTGGCCGGCAGGTTGATGTCCAAGTCCGAGCAGCCCACGATGCAGCACTTGCCCCAGCCCCGGGCCACCAGTGCGGCGTGGCTGGTCATGCCGCCCTTGGCCGTGAGGATGGCCTGGGCGGCGTGCATGCCGTGGACGTCCTCCGGCGAGGTTTCGTTTCTCACCAGGATGACCTTCTCCCCCTGCTTTGCCCAGGCTTCGGCATCGTCGGCCGTGAAAACCACCCTTCCGGTGGCCCCGCCGGGGCCCGCGGGGAGGCCCTTGGCCAGGGCCGTGGCGTGGCCTTCCGCTTCGGGGCTCACCATGGGGTGCAGAAGCTCGTCCATCTGGTCGGGGGTCACCCTCATCACCGCAGTCTGCTTCGTGATGAGGCGCGCCTTGGCCATCTCCACGGCCATCCGGATGGCGGCCTGGCCGTTGCGCTTGCCCACCCGGGTCTGGAGCATCCAGAGGCGGCCGTCCTCGATGGTGAACTCGATATCCTGCATGTCGGTGTAGTGGCGCTCCAGCTTTCGCTGTATGCGGTCGAGCTGCTTGTATACCGTGGGCATGGCTTCTTCGAGGGAGTGTAGGTGCCTGGTGTCATCGGTCTTGCCGGCTTCGTTCACGGGGTTGGGGGTCCTGATGCCGGCGACGACGTCCTCGCCTTGGGCGTTGGGAAGCCACTCGCCATAAAAAACCTTCTCTCCGGTGGCCGGGTTCCGGGTAAAGGCCACGCCCGTGGCAGAGTCCAGGCCCGTATTGCCGAAAACCATGCTCTGTACGTTCACCGCCGTGCCCCACTCCTCGGGAATCTTCTCTATCCTGCGGTAGGAGACGGCCCGCTTGCCCATCCAGGACTGAAAGACCGCGCCTATGCCGCCCCAGAGCTGGGCGATGTGGTCGTCGGGGAATTCGGTGCCCAGCGTGTCCTTGATGATGGTCTTGAACCGTTCGCAGAGGTCCTTGAGGTCCCGCACGGTAAGCTCGGTATCGTGCTTGTAGCCCTTTTCTTTCTTCACCCTGTCCATGGCCGTCTCGAGCTTGTGCCTGATGGCATCGTGGTCGTTTCTGGGCTCGATGCCCGCGGCCTTCTCCATGACCACGTCGGAGTACATCATGAGGAGGCGGCGGTAGGCGTCGTAGACGAACCTCTCGTTGTTGGTGCGCTTGACGAGGCCGGGAATGGTCTTGCTGGTGAGGCCGACGTTCAGGACGGTCTCCATCATCCCGGGCATGGAGCGCCGGGCGCCGGAGCGCACCGAGACCAGCAGGGGGTCGTCGGGGTCGCCGAACCTGCGGCCCATGAGCTTTTCCACCCGCGCCATGGCCTGCTCCACCTGGGGGGCCAGCTCCCGGGGGTACTGGCGGTTATTCTTGTAATAGAGGGTGCAGACTTCGGTGGTAATGGTAAAGCCAGGCGGCACGGGGATGCCCAGGTTCACCATCTCGGCGATGTTGGCGCCCTTGCCGCCGAGAAGGTTCTTCATCTCGGCGGTGCCGTCGGCCTTTCCGGCACCGAAGAAATAGACGTATTTCTTCGGCCGGGAGGCAGCCCTCCTGGCAGCCTTCCTGGCCCCGGTCTTCTTGACCGTCTTCCGGGCCCGGGTCTTTTTCTGCACCGTCTTTGCGGCAGCCTTCACTTTTTTCCTTGCGCCCCCGGCCGCCTTCCTGGCCTTGGGGGCCGCCTTCTTCGCAGCTCCCTTCGCCCTGGCAGCGGTCCTCTTCGCAGCCGACTTCTTCTTGGCCATAGGGTTCCTCCCGAGTGCATGTGTAATGACAGTGTTGTTGCGTGAACGTCCAAAGAATGTTTGTTAGAGTACCTTATAATACTAAAAATATCAACCCCTTATGTGCCGCAAAGGCCGCGCCGGCCGCCCTCCCGCCCGGAGAAGGCGGCTCAGAGGTACTGCCGTTTCGCGGTGAAGGGAAGAGACAGAATGTGCCTCAATTTCAGCCTTTCGGCATCCCTGAAGTTCGCATGGCCGATGACCATCCCCTGGTGGCCGCGCTCCGGCTGCGCCCGGTAGGTCCCGAAGAGCCTGTCCCACCAGGGCAGGTTGAAGCCGAAGTTGCTGTTCATCTCCCTGCGGACGACGGAATGGTGGACCCTGTGCATGTCCGGCGTAACCACGAAAAGCCGTGCCAGGCGGTCGGCGCCCAAGGGAATGTCCACGTTGGAGTGGTTGAACATGCTTGTGGCGTTCAGCAGAACCTCGAAGAGCACCACGGACCACGGAGGCGCTCCCAGTGCCAGGATGGCCCCCATCTTGATGCCCATGGAAAGCACTATCTCCAGGGGGTGAAACCGGGCCCCGGTGGTCACGTCGATATCCAGGTCCGTGTGGTGCACCACGTGAAGCCGCCAGATGGGCCTGACGTAGTGGAAGACTACGTGCTGTGCGTATACGGTGAGGTCCAGCAGCAACACCGAAAGGACGCCCGCCCAGAGTTCGGGAAGGGGGACGGCGTTGAAGAGTCCCAGCCCCCGTCCCCGCGCGTCCATGGCCACCCAGACGGCCGTCACCGGGAAGAGAAGGCGGAGCGTGCCGGCGTTCAGAAATGTCACGGCGAGGTTGTAGAACCACCTTCGGGCCTTTGAGGTCCGAAGGCTGCGCTTCGGCCTCTGGAGCTCCCATCCGGCCATGGCCGTGAGCACCCCCAGGAAGGCGCCCAGGCGGATGAAAGCTTCCGAATCGATAATGAACATGTTCACGGCAGAGGGCCCCGCTATCCATTATAAGCCCTTGCCTTCTTCGCGTGCGAAAGGCGCGGGGACGGGGGGCTTCCGCTCTTCCGGGGCTCTTGCCCCGCCGGGGGTTACTCCTTCCGGTAAAGGCCGACCAGCTCGGCCTCGGCGATGATGTGCTCCCTCATGGCCCTCAGCAGGTCGGGCTTGGTCCCCTTGCCGCCGGGCTCCGGGAAATTGTCCAGGGCGTAGAGCTTGAAGAAATAGCGGTGGGTGCCGGAGGGCGGGCACGGACCGCCGTATTCGCGCTTCTTGAAGTCGTTCATCCCCTGCTTGGCTTGCGGGGGGACGGTGTCCTCGGGAATCTCCCGTGTCTCGGGGGCGATGTCCCAGACCACCCAGTGCACCCAGGTGCCTGCCGGGGCGTCCGGGTCGTCGACGATAAGGGCCAGGGACTTGGTGCCGTCGGGGACCTTCTCAACCGCGAGCGGCGGGTTCACGTCCTTCCCCTGACACGTATACTTCTTGGGAATGAACCCGTTGTTGCCGAACATGGGACTGACAAGGACCAGCTCAGCCATCTTCGCCTCCACGCTCCCGGCGGGCGGAGCCCATCCGGTGAGCACAACAGAAATCAGCACTCCAAGGAGCAGCTTTAGAGACATCATGAGCACGCGCCTGGACATACCTCAGATTATAGCACTGCATTCCCATTCGTGAAGGGGGGCTCGGCCCCGGCGACCAAGGGGGGCTCGGCCGCCGGCGACCAAGGGGGGCTCGGCCGCCGGCGACCAAGGGGCCCGGCCTCCAACCCCAAAGGAAACGGGCAGCGGTAAGGACGCCCCTCAGGGATGGCCGAAGCGGTCGGCCAGGGGCACCAGGACCTGGCACTCCCGGTAGGTGACGGTGGACTGCCAGTGCCCGGTCAGTTTCGCCGCCCCCACGATGCCGAAAAAGAGGGCGAGGACGAGGCCGGCATAAAGGAGCGGCGTCACGGTCCTCCGGCGGGGAAGGGCCGCATCGAGGGCGTCCCTGGCGGGGCAGACGCTTACGCAGGTCAGGCAGCCCGAGCACTCGGGAGAGCGGACCCTTCTTTTCCGGTCCACGGGCAGGTGGCTCGGGCAGGTCTTGCTACACAGGCCGCACCGGCTACAGGCCTCCTCGTTTCGCGACACCTTCGCGGGGCTCAGACAGCTCAAAAGGCCGGTAAGCGCTCCGTAGGGACAGAGGTAGCGGCACCAGAAATTGCGGTAAAAGAGGGAGAGGGCCACGAGCCCGCCCAGAACCGCCCCGGTGAAAGCGGTCATTTCGGTAAAGAAATGAAGCATTTTCACGTCCGCCACCTTCCAGTACGGGGTGTGGACGAACTGAACAATCCCCTCAAGGGGTGTTTTGACGAGTACGGCGTAGAGGAAAAACCCCAGGAGCAGGTACTTTACCAAGCGGAGGGAATAGTCCAGATAACCGGGAAGCCGGAAATTCCGACCGAAAAGCCTGCCGCCCAGGCGGTAGGCCTGCTCCGACAGAGCCCCCACGGGGCAGACCCAGCCGCAGAAACTCTTCTTCATAAGAGCGGAGGTTGCCAGGGCGGCCAGGAAAATCACCAGGGCGGCCGGGTGCACCGGGTCGAAAACGCCCTTCTGCACCCACAGCCTGAGAGACATGAGCGCGCCGATGGGCAGGAAGCCATCCACTAGCGGAGGGCGCTCCACCGGTGCGCCGCCGCTGATGAAGTGCCCGGCAAAGAAGTAAAACTGCACCCCGCCTTGGAGGACGAGGGCGAAGACCCCCCACTGAACGGCATATCTCAAACGCCTGAGATACCGGCGCCTTGCGTTCTGCATGTCTTCTATTTTATTGATGCGGGGTGTCCGGGGGTATGACGGTCGTCAGTACGGGACTGCTTGAAAGGCCCCCGGGCATACGAAGCCGCTCTTTCACCGCGGAAAGGACGAACGG
>JARRLN010000073.1 GCA_037386965.1 Nitrospirota bacterium | reverse complement strand
CGCCGAGCGCAGCCAGCAGGCGGCGGCTGAAATCAGCCAGCTCTCCGGCTCCAGCGTCAGCGTGGCCGAGCGGGCCGGGCAGATGCTGGAGAAGCTCGTACCCGACATCCAGAGGACCGCGGAGCTGGTCCAGGAAATCACGGCCGCAAGCAACGAGCAGAACACCGGTGCGTCGCAGATAAACAAGGCCATCCAGCAGCTGGACCAAGTGACCCAGCAGAACGCCAGTGCCGCCGAGGAAATCGCCTCTACGTCGGAGGAGCTGGCCGGACAGGCCGAAAGCCTCCAGGACTCGGTGTCCTACTTTATCTCGCCCGATGACCGCTCTCACTCCGGGGCGGCTCCCTCGAAAACCCAGGCCAAGAAGCCCGGCCGCGGCGGAAACGGCGGCACGACGCACCAACGCCACGCTGCCGGCACCGCAGCGGGGGACTCGTCCAAGGGAAAAGGCGTGAACCTTGACCTCGACGGAGCCGGGCAGGATGGCGAGTTTGAGCGGTTCTGAGAAATCCACCCCTCGGGGGAGAGGGAGCTCTCGGAAGAGGGCTCCCTCTCCCGGGGACACGCAGGGGCGCCGAGGCCCCGGGGAAACCGAGCAGATGGTCCCTTTTCAGCTTGCGCGGCTTTCCGACGGGGAATTCCGCCTTCTGGGCGGATTCATACAGGAGACCCTGGGCATCAAGATGCCGCCCGTGAAAAAGACCCTCCTGGAGGGGCGCCTCCAGAAGAGGCTGCGGCTTCTGGGACTACAGTCGTTTTCGGATTACTGCACCTACCTCTTCAGTTCCGAAGGCATGACGCAGGAGGCCGTCCACATGCTCGATACGGTGACCACGAACAAGACGGAGTTCTTCAGAGAGGGAATCCACTTTCGGTACTTGAGAAACATGGTCCTTCCGCAGCTCGTCGGCATGCGGGCGTACGGTCCGGGCAGGCCCCTCAGGGTCTGGAGCGCCGGATGTTCCACGGGAGAAGAGCCGTACACGATTGCCATGGCCCTCAATGAGTATGCGGAACAAAACGGTGGCCTGCACTTTTCGGTTCTGGCCACGGACGTTTCCTCCCGGGCCCTGGAGAAGGCGCGATGTGGGATCTACGAAGAGGAGAAAATCTCGCCGGTCTCCGAAGAGATGCGTGGGAAGTACTTCCTGCGCAGCAAGGACAGGGCGAAGTGCCTCGTCAAGGTCGTCCCGGAGCTGAGGGAGCGTGTGGTGTTCACGCGTGTGAACCTCATGGACGAAGACTACGGCCTCACTGAACCGGTTGAGGTCATTTTCTGCCGCAACGTCATGATCTACTTCGACCGGCCGACCCAGCGAAGGCTCGTGAAGAAGCTGTGCGGTCATCTCATCGCGGGAGGGTACGTGTTCATCGGCCACTCCGAGACGCTCAATGGCCTTTCGGTTCCGCTGGTGCAGGTGGCTCCTACGCTCTACAGGAAAAACGTTCGCTGATCTCACGTGTGATGCAAAGATGAAGAAGATACATGTGCTTGTCGTCGACGATTCGGCAGTCGCCAGAAAGACTCTGGCGGACGTATTGGCGTCGGACCGGGGTATCGTCGTCGTGGGGACGGCTCCCGACCCTTACATTGCCGCCGAGAAGATACGGCAGCGCATGCCCGACGTCATCACCCTGGACGTGGAGATGCCCAGGATGGATGGGATTACGTTCCTGAAGAGGCTGATGAGCCAGCATCCCGTTCCGGTGGTCATTTGCTCGAGCCTGACCGGCGCGGGCACGGAAACCGCTCTCAGGGCCTTGGAGTACGGCGCCGTGGAGATAATTTCCAAGCCCCGCCTCGGGGCCAAGGAATACCTGGAAGAGTCCAGGGAGCGTATCTGCGAGGCCGTGAGGGCGGCATCGGTGGCGAACGTGAGAAAACTCTCCGTGCCCGCTCTCGCGGTTGCCCAGAAACTTACGGCCGACGCGGTCATGCCCGTTGCGGCGTACTCTCCGGCCCGCTCCTTGACGCACACCACCGACAAAGTCGTGGCTGTGGGGGCGTCCACCGGGGGGACGGAGGCGCTTCGCCAGTTTCTGGAAGCCCTGCCCCTCGATGCCCCCGGGATGGTCATCGTGCAGCACATGCCCGAACATTTTACGACGGCGTTTGCGAATCGCCTGAACGCAAGCTGCAGGATTACGGTGAAGGAGGCCGCCAACGGGGACTCCGTCATCCGGGGAAGGGCGCTCATCGCGCCGGGCAACAAGCATATCCTCCTGAAAGTGAGCGGCGCCAAGTATTTCGTTGAAGTCACCGACGGGCCGCTGGTCTGCCGGCACAGGCCGTCGGTGGACGTGCTGTTCAGGTCGGTGGCGCGCAACGCCGGGAAAAACGCCGTCGGCGTGATCATGACGGGCATGGGCGATGACGGTGCTCAAGGCTTGAAGGAGATGCACGCGGCCGGTGCCCTGACCATCGCCCAGGACGAGGCCACCTGCATCATTTTCGGCATGCCCAAGGAGGCCATCAGACAGGGGGCCGTCCGGAAGGTGCTGCCGCTGGATGCCATAGCGGATGGTGTTGTCAGGGCGTGCGGCAACGACGGGCAGGCGAACGACCAAGGAGGTGAGAGGTGGAGATGAGTGATTTTGGGCACGACCCTCTGCGGGGGAAGCCGCGCGACGGCGCGGGGCAGCCGGAGTTGCTGCACAAGGAACTGGACGCTCTGACCAGGAAGCTGGACATGGTGAACCAGAGGCTTCAGGAGTCCGAGGCCGTGCAGAGCTCTTTTCTTTCGCACATCCGAAACGAACTGGTCGACCCTCTGACGTCCATCCGCGGGTTGGCGTGGTATCTGCAGTCCCTGGAGGCAAAGGACGGGGAGAGCGCATGCCACGTGGCGGAGCTGATAGAAAGAGAGGCGCTGGAGGCGGACTTCCTGCTTCGGAACGTCATCACGGCGGCCGAGGTCGAGGCCGGCGAATGTACCCTGGAGGTCTGCCGCGTGCATGTGCCCTCCATGGTGACAAGCGTCCTTCAGTCAATCCGGTACGGAGCCCGCGACAAGGACATCGACGTCTCCACGCAAGGGGACATGATGACCGGAGAGAACGACCCCTGGTTTCTTACGGACGGCGGCAAACTGGAACTGGTGGCGAGAAATCTGTTCTCCAACGCCGTGAAGTTCAGCGGACCGGGCTCCGCGGTGGTCGTGCGGGTTCTGCGGGACGCAACCGACCTGCGCCTCTCCGTCCGGGACGAAGGCACGGGGATTGAGCGGTGTCATCACGAGCGCATCTTCGAGAGGTTCACGCAGCTCAGCAAGGGCTCCGGCCGGGCGTACAGGGGGTTGGGTCTCGGGCTCAGCGTCGTCAAGGCCCTCGTGGAGATGCTGGGCGGAAGGATTTCCTTTTCGAGCACCCCGGGGGCGGGGAGCGAGTTTTCCGTGGACATCCCCGAGAATATGCCGTCGGACGCGGCGTGTGCCCTCGTCTACAGAGGGAACTTCCTCGTTTTCTAGGGGCGTGACATGAGCGAGAAGACATCGAGCGGGGGCGATTTTCATGAAGTCGTCGACGCTTCCGTGGAGTCCAGGAAGGTCTTTCTGCATGCGGGAATGATTTTCAGCTCCCTCAAGCCCCATGTCGTCGTCACGGTGCTCGGCTCCTGTGTCTCGGTCTGCCTGTGGGACAGCGGGCTCAGGGCGGGCGGCATAAACCATTATCTCGTTCCCTTCTGGAACGGGGAGGGCCTCATGTCGCCGCGGTACGGGAACGTCGCGATACGGAAGCTCATCTCCAAAATGCTCTCGCTGGGGGGCAAACGCGAAGCACTTGTCGCCAAGGTCTTCGGGGGCGCATCGCTGATGACGGAATCCACCCTTTTCACGTGCGTGGGGGAGCGTAACATTGCGCTGGCCCTGGATGTCCTGGCACAGGAGGGGATTCCCATCGTAAAGCAGGACGTCGGTGGGAAGAGCGGCAGGAGAATCGTTTTCGATACGCAGACGGGCAGTGTTTTAATGAAGAGGATTCCGCACATACAGCGCTGACGCCGCCCGACCGTGCCGCCGGAAAACCCCGGATGTGTAAGCTAGAGCATGTCGGCCACATCCGTAGACGATGTGGGATAGGCCCAGATTACCGTGCCGAGCTCCCGGGCCGGAACGCCCAGTCTCATCGCCGCCGCGAAGACGTTTATCACCTCGTCGGCGTTATGGCCCAGCAAATGAGCGCCGAGGATTCTGTTCGTTTCCTTTTCGAGCAGGACCTTATAGCCCGAGGCGCCGAGACCGAGCCTCCGGGAGGTGAATCCACTCGAGGTGTCGCCGTAATTGACGTCGTAGCTCAAGCCGTTCGTTTGCGCCTCTTCTTCGGTCATCCCGACCAACGCCAGGGGCGGGGTGGTAAAGACAACGCTCGGGGTAGCCGTAAAGTCTGCCTTCGTGCTGTTGCCGTACAGGAGGTTCCGGGCCGCCGTCCTGCCTCCCACCCCGGCAGGCGGCGTCAGGGGGAGCCCCCTCGAGGCGGAATCGCCTGCTGCGTAGACATCGGGGTTGGACACGCTCTGCATGAATTCGTTTACGACGACGCCTCTTTTGTCGTGCTCCACGCCGGCCTTCTCCAGGTCCAGTTCGTCTATCTCGGGCACCCGTCCCGCGCCGTGGACAATCATGTCGGCCTCGAAGGCCTTGCCGTCCTGGCTGTCGGCCCTGAGAGCGCCGCCTTTCTTCCGGATGGCCTTTACCTCCTTGCCCGTAACCACGCGTATCCCTCTTTGCTCGAAAGACGTGACCAGGAGCGCCGCGAGGTCCCGGTCGAACCTCTTCAGCACCGTGCCGCTCCGGTGCATTATCATGACCTCGGCCCCGGCCGCCCGGGCGATGTTGGCAAGCTCGAAGGATATGTATCCGCCGCCCACGAACATGATGGAGTCCGGCAGTTTCTCGAGCTCGAGGAAGCGGTCGCTCGTGGTCATGAGCTCTTCTCCCTCGATGCCAAGGGTCGCGGGCCTTGCACCCGTGGCGATGGCGACCTTTCGCGCCTCCAGGTCGGCCCGCCCGTCGATGGATACGGTGTTTTTCCCCGTAAAGCGGGCTTTCCCGTGATATGCATCTATCCCGTCTTCCTTGAAATACGTCTCCGTCTGTGCGGGCCTGGGGTCGGTGAAGCTCCGCTTGAACTTCATGAGTCCCGGCCAGTCCATGACCGCCTCGCGCGCGATGCCCTTTCCCGTCAAGGCCCGGCTCCGCTCGACCGTCTCGGCAAGTCCGTAAAGGACCTTCTTCGGGTTACAGCCCCTGAGCGCGCACGTGCCGCCGTAAGGCCTGTAGTCCACCACCGCCACTTTCCAGCCGGCCTCCCTGCACCCGAATGCGATTGAAGCGCCTGCGGTTCCCGTGCCCAGGACAACAAGGTCGTAGGATTTCCTTGCCACGACGACATTTCCTCCCGGTGGAGAAAGGTTAAAACGCGATACTGTTTTTCAACACTATCACGTTCACCTCCGCCGCACAACGGCATGAACAATCTCCTCGCCTGTTTGCGTAGAGGAAATGAGCGGGGCTTGAGGTTGTCTTTACAGACGGCGCCCGGGGTCCCCCGTCCCAGGCTCGCTGCTTGCCATCGGAAAAGACGCCCCTGGACGTGGTCCTATCCAGCCCCACTGACAACCCATCCCTCCGGTCGGGCCGTGGAGGACATGGAACCGATGAATCGAGTCAAGGGCGCAGAATGCGGGATAAGTCCACAGCATTTATTTAAATGAAGCGTTCTGTTATCATTAGAAAGCATTGGAAGGAAGTACCGGGCGGATATCCTTGCTCTGACCACGGCCGGGAGGGTGCGATGTATTTCCCCCATATCTTCCAGGAAGGGCGCATCGGCAGCGCCACGCTGAAAAACCGCCTCATCATGTCCCTTTATCCCACCAAGTACGCCACCGGCAGCAAGGTGAACGAACGGATGCTGGAGTTCTACCGGGAGCGGGCGCGGGGAGGGGTGGCCATGATTGTGCTGGACTGTCCCTGCCTCGACTATCCGAGGGCGTACAGATACTGTCAGGGCCCTCCTCGACGCGGTCCATGCCGGGGGAGCCAGGGCATTCATGCAGCTCAATTATCCAAAAGAGCGCGTCCTGGACCACGAAGTCCCGGGAGCCAAACAGAAAGGGGCTGGATGGGTCGCGCCCCTCGCGGCGGTGATGACGGCGAGGGAGTCGCTGGAGGTGGTGGGACTCATGGCGGACGGAGCAAAGAGGGCGCGAGGGCTGGGCTACGACGGCATCGAGGTCCAGGCAAGCTACGGCGACCTCGTCTCGCAGCTCCTGTCGCCCCTTTCGAACAAAAGGACGGACGAGCTGGGCGGCAGACTCGAAAACCGTGCGCGTTTTCTCGTGGAGCTTATTAAAGCGGTCAAAGAGAAGGCCGGCAGAGACTATCCGGTGATGGTGAAGCTCGTCTGTGACGAGTTCGTGGAGGGAGGGCTGAGGCCGAATGACACGGCGGTGATAGCCCGAATGGCGGAGCAGGCCGGAGCGGATGCCATCCTTGCATCGGGAGGGAACAAGGCGACCAAGCACATGACGGTCCCCTCCCATTATCTTCCCCCCGGCGCCCTCGTTCACCTCGCCAGGGCAATAAAAGAGGCGGTCGCCATACCGGTCATCGCCATCGGCAAGATCAACACGCCCGAGCTCGCGGAAGAAGTCATCGGAGACGGCGACGCCGACTTTGTCGCCATGGCCCGGCCGCTTTTGGCCGACCCTTATTTTCCCGAGAAGGCCCGGGCGGGGCTGAGCGGGGAGATACGCAGATGTCTCTACGACCTTGAAGATTGCGCCGAGAGGGGCGTCGAGGGCGTCGGCAGGACCTGCACGGTGAACCCGTTCGCGGGGCAGGAATACAGGCTGAAGATGAAGCGAGCCGAAAGAAGCAAGAGGGTCGTTGTCGTCGGCGGAGGCCCGGCGGGCATGCAGGCCGCGCTCCTTGCGAGCCGGCGGGGGCATGAGGTGGTTCTCTACGAAAAGAACGACGCCCTCGGCGGCCAGTTGAGAATCGCCTCGCTCGCTCCGTGCAAAGAGGAAGTGGAAGGGGCTTTGAGATACATGGAATACATGCTTGGCAAAACGCAGGCAAAGCTCGTTCTGAACACGTCGGCTACGGTTGAAGATATCCTCTCTCACAATCCCGAGGCGGTAATCATCGCCGTCGGGTCAACGCCTATTCTGCCGGACGTTCCCGGCGGAGCCCTGCCCTCGGTGTACGACGCCAGGACGGTCTACGAAAGGCCCCTGGAGCTTGGAAGGGACGTGGTCATCGTCGGCGGAGGCGACATCGGATGCGAGACCGCGGACCTTCTTGCGGAGAGAGGCGCGGTGGTCACCGTCGTCGAAATGCTGGAGGAGCCGCTCCACAGGATGAAGGAAATCCCCAAGCGGGCACTGCTCGGAAGACTCAAGAAGAAGAACGTGGAAATCCTGACGAGCACAAAGGTTGTCGCCGTCGAGGCCGGGAAGGTGAGCGTCGAGGGCAACAACGGCGTGAGGAAAGAATTGACGGCCGACGCGGTGATTTTCTCCACCGGGTCCCTGCCGGCTGACTCCCTCTCGGGTTTGCTCAGAGATTCGGTCGAGGAGGTCTATGTCGTGGGAGACGCCAGGACCCCGGGCAGCCTTGGCGCGGCGCTGCGAAGCGCAACGGACGTTGCGTTGAACCTGTAGTGGCCGCCGGTGTGATAACCTAGTAACAGATGCCTCGCTGGTGCCTTCAAAGGGAAGCCCCGTCAGGGCAGCGTGAGGAGTTTCGAGGCGGGACAATGACTTTCGTGGAACCAGCCGCGATACAGAGGCCATGAACGGCAAGAGATACGCGTTTTCGGCGTTGGCCGCCGGTCTGTTTCTTATCGCCCTGCACGTGACAAACACAGGCGCACAGCAGCAGCGCAGCGCCTGCATTGCCTGCCACGAATTCCTCGGCGGCTCACTGGCCGAGCCCGTTACCAAGTGGAGGGGTTCGGTCCACCAGCAAAACGGCGTCGCGTGCGATTACTGCCACGGCGGAAACGCCCGGGTTGAGCTGGGCGATTTGAGCCGCTTGTCCCCGGAGCAGTTTGCCGAAAGGCAGTCCCGCGCCATGTCGGAGGCCCACGGTTTCTTGGGCATACCCTCTGGAAAGGCCCTGTTTGGCATATGCAGGCAGTGCCACGGCGACTCGGTGGACAGGTACGCAAACAGCATCATGGGCAAGGCGTATCTCGAGGGCAAGGGGGGGCCGTCCTGCGTCCTCTGCCATAACGCCCACAGAAATACCATGCCGGAGGTGCCGAAGGTCTGCGAGCAATGCCATAAGGACACCACGGGTTTTGACCGCATAGACCCGATGAACGTTACCGAATCGACGATAACCGCGCTTTCGGGAATCAGGATAAGGCTGGCCCAGGAAAAGACGGCGGGCAAAAAGCCGCCGCTTTTCCCGGAGTTCCCCGAAGACCTCGATTCGTTCCAGATAGGGTTCGTGGCCTTCGGCGCCGTTGTCGTCCTGCTCGTCATAGGCTACATTGAGTATATGGCCCTTGAAAGGAGGAAATAGGTGGGCTTCAGGGTCATCGGGCAGAAGAGGCCTTCGTATTCCGGAGGCGCGGTGGCGGCCGTTGTGGCGCTGGCCGCCCTTCTCCTTGCCATGGCGGCCGCCTTTGCGTATCTTCTGGTCACGGGCAGGGGGAGTGACTACGTGCTGGGCACGCTTCTGGCCTTCGAGTTTCTGGTGGCGGGCGTCGAGGTCGTCCTGTATGCGCGGTACTTCGTGGGGTTCAGGGAGGTCTCCGAGGAGCGCGACGAGGAGATGCTTTGGTAGAGCGAAGGTCCGGAGGCAAGGACGAAAAGGCGAGCACAACCCGGAGGAGGTTCACCCTTGGCCTGCTGGTGGCCTCCGTGGCGGGTGCGCTGGGCTCGGCCCTTACGCTTTTGAAGGTCCTGTCCCCCGCCAAAAAGGGCGGGGGCTACGTGGCGACCATCAAGCCGGGCGACGGCCTTGTCTATGCCAAAGGCGAAAGCAAAGGGGCCTCCGTCCAGGCCTCCTCGCTCCAAGCGGGCGACGCCGTGCTGGCCTATCCCGAGGGCAAGGCCTCAAACCCCGCCAACCTCGTGCAGCTCGTCAGGCTCCATGAGACGGCACTCAAGGCCCCCACCAACCGTGCGCTTACGGACCAGGGCTTTGTGGCCTACAGCGCCATATGCACGCACCTCGGGTGCATAGTTTCGTGGGTGGAAAACCAGCGGTCGCCGGACGCCTCCTATACGGAATGTTTCTGCCACAACAGCATATTCAACCCGGCACAAGGGGCGAAGGTCATTGCGGGCCCCGCACCCATTCCCCTGGCCCAGATAGGAGTAAAGGTGACGACGGACGGCAGGCTCGTCTTTACGAGCGGCTTCAAGGGCCCCATAGGGCCGCAGGTATAAAGCGGGGAGGGCGACATGCTCTACAGGTGGTTCGACGAAAGGCTCGAGCTGGGGAAGTTCAAGGCCAAGTTCCTGGCCAAGACCTTCCCCACGCACCCCGTTTTCCTCCTCGGCGAGGTTGCCCTGTTTTCCTTCATAACCCTCGTTGTCACGGGCGTCTTTCTGGGGTTCCTCTACGAGCCCTCCATAAAAATGGTCTCCCTCTTCGGCGCCATGGTCCCCTCGGCCTACGCAAGCGTGGTGAAGATAGACCTCCTGCCCATGGGCATGATAGTAAGGCGCATACACCACTGGTCGGCGATGGTCATGATAGCCGCGGTCATCGCCCACCTGATGAGGGTCTACTTCACCTCGGCCTACAGAAAGCCGAGGGAGATAAACTGGCTGGTGGGCCTGAGCCTCTGGGGCATGTCGATGGCGGCGGCCTTCACCGGATACCTGCTTCCCTACAGCCAGTTCTCCGTTATGGCCACCTCCATCGGCTATTTTACGGCGAAGTCCGTGCCCTGGGTGGGCGGCTGGGTCTCGCGGCTCCTGTTTGCGGGGGAGTTCCCCTCGGAGGGGACCGTGCCCCGCTTCTTCTTCATGCACGTCATGTTGATTCCCGCTGTCATCATAGGTCTTATCAGCCTCCACATGGTGATACTGGTAAAGCAGAAACACACGGAGCCCGCGGCCAACCGGAAGAGAAAGGAGGCGGAGGGCGGCAAGAGGCTCATCGGCATCCCCATATGGCCGGAGCAGGCCGTCATCAGCCTGTCTTTCTACCTCTTTCTCCTGTTCGTCGTCGTCCTGATGGCGACATATATCCCCCTGAACCCCATAGAGAAGTACGGGCCGCCCTCGTTGGAGACCCCCGTCATGCGGCCCGACTGGTATTTTCTCGTGGTGTACGGTTTTCTTAAACTAATCCCCGGGGACCTGTCGTTTTCGGTCTTTGGAGGGAAGATTACGCCGGAGACCATCGGCGGCGTCATATTCCCGGCCCTGTCGTTTCTTGTCTTTGCCTTGATACCGTTTCTTGACAGGGCCAGGGGACCCGAGAATTACATCGAAAACCCCCTCCGGAGGCCCTTCATGACCTCGTTCGGCATAGGGGGCGGCGTATTCCTTTGCATGGCCGTGGTCGCCGGCTATATAGACGTGCTCCACATCGCGCCCGGGGATATGACGGTCTATCTAATCCTTGCGAGCGCGGGAGCATGGGCCATATCCTATGCGCTTCTGCGCCTTTACAACAGAAAGTGAAAACGGAGGCGGCGATGTCGAAACTCTGCCATATCCTGGTTCTTCTCCTCAGACAAAGTCGAGCACATTTTCTCCTCGTGGCGGCCGGCGTCCTGGCCTCGCCGGCCCGGGCGGGCGAGGCCGAAGAGACGGAGAACTCCTGTGTCCGGTGCCACTTCAAGCTCCCCTCAAGCAGCTTCGTGGCCGTGAGGTCGCACGAGTGGACGGGCTCGGTGCACCAGAAGCACGGCGTGACCTGCGACAAGTGCCACGGCGGAAATCCCCATGCCGCCCGGGAGAAAGAGGCACACGTCGGGGTCCTCGGCTCCAGCAACCCCAAAAGCAGCGTCTACTTCAAGAACGTCCCGGCCACATGCGGCAAGTGCCACGGCGCGGAGCTGTACGAGTTTACGCGCAGCTACCATTACAGGATGCTCGAATCCGAGGGCAAAGGGCCTACCTGCGTGACATGCCACGGCTCGATGGTCGTGACCGTCCTGAGCCCTGAAAACGTGGCGACCGTATGCGAGAGATGCCACAACGAGAGGATGGGAATATTCCCCTACGTTCCGCAGAAGGCCAGGGCCGTGCTTCTTCTGCTGAGGGAAAGCATCGCCCTTGTGGAGGCGGACGGCAGGCTCTATCACCCCGCGGAGGGCAGCGCCGAAGCCGCATATTTGCAAGACGCCCGTTCGGCCTTGCACTCCGCCAAGCTCGACTGGCACCGCTTCGACCTCGACACCATTACGGACCACCTGCAGGATGCGTACGATTCCCTGAAGAAGCTTTCTGCGGAAGAGTCCCACAAATAGCCCTGGGCACTCAGAATATGGTTTAAGAGAAGGTTTATAAAAGACGTGAGGTAATAGAACATGTAAGGACTGCCTGCGGCGCATGCCGGTGAGTTGGAAAACGCTTGGAGAAAAGATGAAGCACTTGAGGGACAGATAAGCCCTTGATCCAACAGAAAAACGTGGAGCCGGGGAGGAGAATCGAACTCCCGACCAGCTGATTAACCCCCCCGGACTGTCAAACACTATCGAAACACCATCGCCCGCGCAGTCAATGTGCGGTCCCGAGCACACTTCCAGTTGCGCCAAAAGCCCCCTACGAGGGGATGGGCCCCCGGGGCATGTTGTCCGTGGGCTCGGTGTGCACCACTATGTCGGCCACCTCCGGGAAGCTCTCCCTCAGGCGGTCTTCCACCTGGTGGGTGATGGCGTGGGCCTCCTCCAGGGAGATGTCCGCGTCGAGCTGGATGTGCAGGTCCAGGTGCACGTGCCGCTCCATCCCCCGGGTGCGGATGTTGTGGCAGTCACGGACGCCCTTGACGCTGTAAACCACCTGGCAGATTTTCGCGGTGTCCATCTGCACCGTATCCACGAGCACCCTGGCCGCCCTGCGGAGTATGTCCACGCCGATGCGGGCGATGAACAGCGCCACCACGGCCCCGGCCACGGCATCCGCCCACGGGTACCCCATGCGGGTCAGAATCAGCCCCGCCACCACCCCCAGGGAGGCGAAGATGTCGCTTTTGGTGTGCATGGCGTCGGCCCGCAGGTACTCGCTGCCCAGCTCCCGGCCCCGGCGGAGCTCATAGCGCATCACCGTGATGTTGACCAGCAGGGTAAGGCCCATCACCCCGAAGCTCACCAGCCCCACCTCGGGGTGGTGCTCGCCCGTCAGGTCCGTGAAGGCCCTCCTCAGGACGCCCGCCGCCGCAAGGAATATCATCCCGGAGATGATGGCCGTGAAAACGGTTTCGAACTTCCGGTGCCCGTAGGGGTGCGTGGGGTCAGGGGGGCGGGAGGCCAGCCGTATGCCCACCAGTCCGATGACGTTTGAGGTGCCGTCCACCAGGGAGTGGATGCCGTCCGAGAACATGCCCACCGAGCCCGATACGTAACCCCAGAGCATCTTGGCCAGCGCCACGGCGGCATTGAGGCCCAGGGTGAGAAGGAGAACCCTTCGCACCGAGCGGCCGTATCTTACCAGTCTGTCCTCTTCCATCGCTCTGCGAACTCCGCGAACTCGCCTCTCTCGATAGACTCGCGCATGAGGCGAAAAAAATCCAGATAAAAGTGCAGGTTGTGTATGGTATTCAGGCGCATGGAGAGTATCTCCCGCGCAAGGAAGATGTGCCTGAGGTACCCCCGGGAGTAGTTGCGGCAGGTGTAGCACGTGCAGGCGGGGTCCAGGGGCCGGGTGTCCTCCCCGTACTGGGCGCGCTTGATGCTTACCCGTCCTTCGGAGGTGAAGAGGGTGCCGTTTCGGGCGTTGCGGGTGGGCATCACGCAGTCGAACATGTCAAAGCCCGCCTCCACGGCGGCCAGGATGTCCTTGAGGTCTCCGATGCCCATGAGGTAACGGGGCTTCTCCTCGGGCAGCAAGGGGGCGGTCAGGCGGATGACGGCATGCATGTCCTCCTTAGGCTCCCCCACGCTTACGCCGCCCACGGCGTAGCCCTCGAAGCCCACGTCCCGGACCTCCCGGGCGCTCCGCTCCCGGAGGTCGGCGTACATCCCCCCCTGCACGATGCCCCAGAGGGCCGAGCCCGGAGGGCCGGCCTTCTCGAAGGTCTCGCGGGAGCGCCGGGCCCACTGGGTGGTCAGGGTGAGGGAGTAAAGGGCGTAGTCCCGGGTGGCGGGGTAGGGGGTACACTCGTCAAAGGCCATCATGATGTCGGCGCCGAGGGCGCACTGTATCCGCACGGACTTCTCGGCGTCCAGGAAATGCTCGGAGCCGTCCAGGTGGCTTCGGAAGCGCACGCCTGCGGGGGTTATCTCCCGGAGGGCCGCCAGGCTGAAGACCTGAAAGCCCCCACTGTCGGTCAGCAGGGGGCCGGGCCAGTTCATGAACCTGTGGATGCCCCCGAGCCTTCTGACCGTCTGGTGGCCGGGCCGGATGTACAGGTGGTACGTGTTGGCCAGGATTATCTGCGCCCCCAGTTGCCGGAGCTCATCGGGGCTTACGGCCTTCACCGTGCCCGAGGTGCCCACGGGCATGAAGGCAGGGGTATGGATGCTTCCCCTGGGGGTCTCGAGCAGGCCCAGGCGGGCCTTTCCGTCTGTTTTTCCGAGTGTGAAACGCATGAAAGGACGACGCTCCCTCAGGCCAGGGCCTGAAGGAGCATGTGCACGGCCTCCCGGGCGTCGCTGGCGGGCACGATGCCCTCTATGCTCCAGGTGCCGATGCCCACGACGGGTTTTCCGAGCTGAAGGGCGAAGGCTATCTCCGAGAGGGTCCCGTACTGTCCTCCCACGGCCAGCACCGCGTCGGCCGTCCGCGCGATGACGGCGTTTCTGGCGAAGCCCATTCCCGTGGCCACCGCGACGTCGACGTAAGGATTGGCCTTCCCCTTGTGGTCCTGGGGAAGGATGCCCACGGCGAGGCCGCCTCCTTCGCGCACCCCCCGGCAGGCGGCCTCCATCACCCCGCTGAGCCCGCCGGTAACCACCAGGGCCCCGGCCCGCGCCAGGAGGCGGCCGGCCTCCTCGGCCTCTCTGAGAAGGGTCGCCCTGACGCGGCGCCCTCCGATGACGGCCACCACCTTCTGCCCTTGCCTTGAGTGCTTCATTATCATATTATACAGAAGAACCGGGCTCTTTCATTGCGAAAGGCAAACGAGAGGTTGTAAAATATTATATGAAATCGGGCATTAAGAAGGCCATTCTCCCTGCGGCGGGCCTGGGCACGCGGTTTCTGCCCGCCACGAAGGCGTCTCCCAAGGAGATGCTCCCCCTGGTGGACAAGCCCCAGATCCAGTACGCCGTGGAGGAGGCCGAGGCCTGCGGCATCGAGGAGTTCGTCATCATTACAGGCAAGAACAAGAGAGCCATCGAGGACCACTTCGACGCGGCCTACGAGCTGGAGGAGAGCCTCCGGAAGGCGGGCAAGAAAACGCTGCTCGAGGAGATAAACCGCCTGAGGCACATGAACTTCGCCTATATCCGCCAGGGGGCGGCCCTGGGGCTGGGGCACGCCATCTTCTGCGCGCGCCCCTTCGTCAAGGACGAGGCCTTCGCGGTCATCCTGAGCGACGACGTGATTGCCCCCGGCGAGCCGCTCCTCAGGGAGATGATACGCTTGCACGAGGAGGTGAAGCATCCGGTGGTCGCCCTCATGCAGATGCCCCGCGCGGAGATAAGCAAATACGGCGTCATCGCCGGCGAGCAGGTCCACACGGACGTCTACGAGATAACCGACTTGGTGGAGAAGCCCCGGCCCGAGGACGCCCCCACGGAGATGGCCGTCATCGGGCGCTACATCCTGACGCCGGACATCTTCGAGGTCCTGGAGGACCTGCCTCCGGGACGCGGAGGAGAGATACAGCTGACCGACGCCCTCAAGGTCCTGGCCGGGAGGCGCCCCCTGTACGGCTATGTCTTCCGGGGCAGGCGGTACGACGCCGGGGACAAGCTGGGCTTCCTCAGGGCCACCGTGGACTTCGCCCTGGCCAACGGCGCAGTGGGCGAGGGGTTCAGGGAGTTTCTGATAGAGACGGCCCGGCGGCTTCAGGGGTCCCGGGAAGCGTGAGGTCGCTCGTCCTCAGGCGCGCATCGACGGCCTTTCCACCCGTTGACGTTTACGAAACGGACCACGCCCTGGTCTTCGAGATGGACCTGCCGGGCATCGACGCAGCCCGGTTGAACATCCTCGTCACAGGGGACACCGTCCTTATCGAGGGAAGCACGGGCGACGAGGCCTCGGGCGCGCGGGCAAGAGGCCTCAGATACGTCTGCATGGAGAGGGTGGCCCGGCCCTTCAGGAGGGTGCTGCGCATCCCCGTGGCGGTGGACCCGGAGGAGGCGAGGGCTGTATACTCCGGGGGTGTGGTTACGTTGACCTTTCCGAAGAAAAGAGATAGAGTCTTTAAAATAAAGGTTGAGAGAGAATGAAAAAGGACATGACCAAAGGCGCTGAGGAGCAGGAGGAAAAGACCGTCCAGGGCGCTCCGGAGGAGAAGGAGGAGAAGGAACTCCAGATCCCCGATGTGCTTCCCGTCCTGCCGGTGCGGGACATCGTGGTGTTCCCCTACATGATCCTGCCCTTGTTCGTGGGGCGGGAGATGTCCATCAAGGCCATCGACGAGGCCCTGAGCGGCAACCGCATGATAATGCTCCTGACCCAGCGGGACCCCGGGCTGGAGAACCCCACCGCCGAGGACCTCTACCGCGTGGGCGTGGTGGGCCTCATCATGCGCATGCTCAAGCTCCCCGACGGGCGCATCAAGGTGCTCGTTCAGGGGCTGAGCAAGGCCAGCGTGAAGGAGTTCCGCCAGGAGGAGCCCTACTACACGGCCGAGATAGAGAAGATAGAGGAGAAGCCGGTCGCCGAGGTGCCCCTGGAGCTGGAGGCCATGGTGCGCACCGTCAAGGAGCAGATGGACAAGGCGGTCAACCTCGGCAAGAGCATCCTGCCGGACATCATGGTGGTCATCGAGAACCTCGACGACCCGGGCCGCCTGGCCGACCTCGTGGCCTCCAACCTGGGGCTCAAGACCGAGCAGGCCCAGGAGATGCTGGAGATAACCGACCCGGTGGAGCGCCTGAAGCGCATCAGCGACATCCTGGGCAGGGAGATAGAGCTCCTCCTCGTGCAGCAGAAGATACAGACCGAGGCCCGGGGCGAGATAGACCGCACCCAGCGGGAGTATTTTCTTCGGGAGCAGTTGAAGGCCATCCAGAAGGAGCTTGGCGACATCGACGAGCGGCAGGAGGAGATAAAGGAATACCGCCGGAAGATGAAGGCCGCGAAGATGCCCGAGACGGTTTTCAAGGAGGCAGAAAAACAGCTCAACCGTCTCCAGAAGATGCACCCCGACAGCGCCGAGGCCGGAACCATCCGCACCTACCTGGACTGGATGGTGGAGCTGCCCTGGGGGAAGTCCACCAAGGACAGGCTCAACATAGCCGAGGCCAAAAAGGTCCTGGACGTCGACCACTATGACCTGGAGAAGGTCAAGGAGCGCATTCTGGAATACCTGAGCGTGCGGAAGCTCAAGGCCAAGATGAAGGGGCCCATCCTCTGCTTCATCGGGCCGCCGGGGGTGGGGAAGACTTCCCTGGGGAAGTCCATCGCCCGGGCCCTGGGGCGGGAGTTCATCCGGATGTCCCTGGGCGGGATGCGCGACGAGGCCGAGATCCGGGGGCACCGCCGCACCTACGTGGGGGCCCTCCCGGGCAAGATCATCCAGGGCATCAAGCAAACCGGCACCAACAACCCCGTCTTCATGCTCGACGAGGTGGACAAGATAGGCATGGACTTCCGGGGCGACCCGGCCAGCGCCCTTCTGGAGGTGCTGGACCCGGAACAGAACTACGCCTTCCAGGACCACTATCTCACCGTGCCCTTCGACCTGTCCAAGGCGATGTTCATTACCACGGCGAACATGGCCGACACCATCCCCGGCCCGCTGAAGGACAGGATGGAGATACTGTACCTTTCGGGCTACACGGCGGAGGAGAAACTGGGCATCGCCAAGAACTACCTGGTGCCCAAGCAGCTGGAGGCCCACGGCATCACCAGCAAGATCCTGAAGATATCGGACTCCGCCATCCTCTCCATCGCATCCCAGTACACCCGGGAGGCCGGGGTGAGGAACCTGGAGCGCGAGATAGCCAACATCTGCCGGAAGGTGGCCCGGGAAATAGCGGAGAAGAAGAAAAAGACCTTCACCGTCACCAACGCGAACCTGAGCAGGTTCCTCGGGGTGCCGAAGTTCCTGCCGGAGGCCGAGATGCTCACCGACCAGGTGGGCGTGGCCACCGGCCTGGCATGGACGGAGACCGGCGGGGACATCATCTTCATCGAGGCCGCCACCATGAAGGGCAAGGGGGCCCTCACCCTCACCGGGCAGCTCGGAAACGTGATGAAGGAGTCCGCACAGGCGGCCCTGAGCTACGTCCGCTCCCGCGCTGGGAAGCTGGGCATCAAGCCCGGCATCTTCTCCGACCTGGACGTGCACGTCCACGTGCCGGCCGGCGCCATCCCGAAGGACGGCCCTTCGGCGGGCATCACCATGGCCACGGCCCTGGCCTCGGTGCTGACGGGAAGGCCCGTGGACCGCAAGGTCGCCATGACCGGGGAAGTGACGCTTCAGGGCAGGGTGCTGCCCATCGGGGGGCTCAAGGAAAAGACCCTGGCGGCCAAGCGCTTCGGCATCCACAAGATAGTCATCCCGTCGCGGAACAAGAAGGACCTGGAGGAGATACCCAAGTACATCAAGAAGGACATCGAGTTCGTCCTGGTGGACGACATGGACCAGGTCCTCCCCCGCGCCCTCAAGGGGCCGGGGGCCGCCGCGAAGCCCGGAAAGGCGCCGGCCGGGAAGGCCGCAAGGAAGTCCCCAGCCAGAAAGGCCCCGGCCAGGAAGGCCGCCCGCGAGAAGACGGCCCGGAGGCCATGAGGCTCTCGGAGGTCGGGGAACTCCTCCTCCTTGAGAGAATCCGCACCCGTTTCAGAAGCAGAAGGGGAGGGCTCCTCGTGGGCATCGGCGACGACGCGGCCGTCCTGGAGCCTCCCCGGAGGGGAAAGCTCCTGCTTACCACGGACATGATGCTCGAGGGCGTGCACTTCGACCTCGGGCTCATCAGCCCGCGGCAGTTGGGCTTCAAGCTGGTCTCCGTAAACGTCAGCGACATTTACGCCATGAACGGCGAGCCTGCTTCCGTGCTCCTTTCCATGGCCGTGCCGGGACGGACGGACTGGGATTTCGTGGATGCCCTTCTCTCCGGCGTCCAGGAGGCGCTCTCCCTGTACGGGGCTTCTCTGGCGGGCGGGGATGTTTCCTCCTCCAGGGCGAGGATGTCCCTTTCGGCCACTGTGGTCGGGCACGCGGTGCGGCCCCTGCTGAGGAGGGGCGCGCGCCCTGGGGACCTCATCTATGCGACGGGCCCTCTCGGGGACTCGGCCGCGGGGCTCCGGCTCCTTCGGAAGATGCGGAGCGCGCCGTCCCTTGAGGAGCCCGTGGAGAAGCCCCTTCCCTGGAAGGTCATGGAGCCCCTTCTCCGGCGGCACCTCATGCCGGTGGCCCGCCGTCCGGGGGCCTGGAGGAAGGCCGCCACGGCCATGCTGGACATAAGCGACGGGCTCGCACTGGACCTCATGAGGCTCATACGGGAAAGCGGCGTGGGGGCGGTCATCGAGGAGGACCGCATCCCGGTCTCGCCGGCCCTCCGGGAGGCCGCGGGGTTTCTGGGGGCCGGTCCGCGTGAGATGGCTCTGGCGGGAGGGGAGGACTATGAGCTTCTCTTTACGCTTCCTCCGGGGCGGAGGCCCGGCGGAGGATGTGCGCTTCTGGGAGAGATAACGCCGGGGGAGGGACTCCGGTTGCGGGCGGCGGACGGGAGGGAGAGGGCGCTTGAGCCGAAGGGTTACAGGCATTTCCGGTAGCTCCGGTGCGAGGTGAGGGGCATGCGATTGACCGAGGGCTGGAGGGCGCGGCTCGGCGTCGTCCTGAGCGTGCGGGACACGCCCCGCCGCATCGCCGTGTCCTTCGCCGTGGGGCTTTTCGTGGGCTTCTCGCCCCTCATCGGTCTTCATACGCTTTTGGGCATCGCGCTGGCCTGGGCCTTCCGGCTCAACAGGGTGGTCCTCTTGACGGCGGTCTACATCAACAACCCCTTGAGCATGATTCCCATCTACACCTTCTGCACCTGGCTGGGCTCCCTCATGCTCGGGGTGGACCTCTCCCTGCCGTCCATCGAGTGGAAAAGAGTGACCATGAGCACGGTGGCGGGGCAGCTGGGGGACCTTCTGCTCCCTTTCCTGGTCGGCTCAAGCGCGGTGGCCGCCCTGGCGGCGATAGTCAGTTACGTGGTGATACGCCGGTCGCTGGAACTTCGGCGCGGCTTACGAAGGATAGATACAGATGAATGAGCTTTTGCGTTTCTGGCAGCATCTGCCGGAGCACATAAACCCCTACATCGTCCAGTGGGGCTCCTTCAGGATAGGCTGGTACGGGCTCATGTACGTGGTGGCCTTCGCCCTGGCGTACGCTCTGGCCCTCTACAGGATAAAGCGGGAGGATTTTCCCTACACCAAGGAGCTCGTCGAGGACTACCTGGTCTGGGCGGCCCTGGGGCTCATCGCCGGGGCGCGCCTGGGATACGTGGTCTTCTATAACCCCGCCTACTACCTCGCACACCCCTGGGAGATAATTCTCCCCGTACGCTTCGACGGCGGCATCCGCTTCGTGGGCATCTCGGGCATGAGCTACCACGGCGGCCTCGCCGGGACCATCGTGGCTTCTTACTTTTTCCTCCGCCGGCGGAAGCTAGGCTTCTGGAAGTTTTCGGAGTTCATTATCCCGGTCATCCCCCTGGGCTATACCTTCGGGCGCCTGGGGAACTTCATAAACGGGGAGCTGTACGGAAGGCCCACGGACCTGCCCTGGGGCATGTATTTCCCCGGCGCCCCCGGCAGCGGGCTCCGGCATCCCTCGCAGCTGTACGAGGCCTTCTTCGAGGGTCTGGTCCTCTTCGCCCTGCTCTGGAGCGTGCGGAAGCGAAGCCGCTTTGACGGCTTTCTCCTGGGGATTTACATTATTGGCTACGCGACGGCGCGCTTTTTCATCGAGTTCGTCCGCGAGCCCGACCCCCAGTTGGGGACCGTCCTCGGGCCTCTGAGCATGGGCCAGCTCCTGTCCATATCCATGTTGGCGGCCGGCGCGGCGGTCCTCGTCTTTCGCAGGCGGCACGTCCGGAGGGAACGTGATTCAAATCACTGAAGGCCTCCGCCGTCTCCTGTAATGTAGAGACAAAGGCATACGAATTCTCTGCTCAGAGCAAACCAGGGGAAACCCCGGGACGCAGAGTGACGGGACTACGGAGGAGAGGGGGAAACCCTCCTCCATGTTGGCCGAGCCGCCAGAGAAAGACGTTTCTCTGGCGGCTTTTTTTGTATGCCTGTAATGCAAGACGTGTTTTTGCCATGCACACCCACCCCGGGCAGCGTCGAGGGAGCACCACCCTCCGACGCTGCCCGACCCCCCGCCAGGAGAGCTCGGCCGCGAGACAGGGCTTCCTTGGAGTCTTTATAATAAAAGGATGCGGGTACATCTGCTGACGCTGGGCTGCGCGAAGAACACGGCGGACTCGGGCCGCCTGCTAGAGCGCCTGACGGCGCAGGGGGCCCGCCACGCCCCTGCCGCGGACGAGGCCGACCTCCTCATCGTAAACACCTGCGGCTTCATCGAGGAGGCCAAGCGGGAGTCCATTGACGAGATACTGAGGCTCGCGGCCTCAAAGAGTGCCGGACAGCGGCTCGTGGTGATGGGCTGTCTGGCCCAGAGGTACGCCCGGGAGCTCGCGCGGGAGCTTCCGGAGGTGGATGCCTTCTTCGGGGTGGGGGAGGAAGAGGCGCTGGCAAGCTACGCCGGAGCAAACGGCTCCCCTTCTTCAGAGGAGCCCGCTTCAAACCCCCTCTTCCCCCGGACGGCCGTTCCCTTGAAGGTTGCCGAGGGGTGCGACCGGCGGTGCACCTTTTGCGTTATCCCCTCAATCCGCGGCCCTTTCAGGAGCCGCGAGCCCGATGCCCTTCTCGGGGAGGCCGAAAAGCATATAGAGAACGGGGCGCGGGAGCTCATGCTCGTGGCCCAGGACCTGACCTCCTACGGAAGGGACATCCCGGGCTACGGCGGGATTGCCCGCCTCATCAGGGAGATGGCATCCCTTGCCGGAGACTTCTGGCTGCGGCCCCTTTATCTTCATCCCGCGGGCGTGACCGATGACCTCCTGGATGCCCTGGGGGAGGAGAAGGTCTGCCCTTACGTGGACATCCCCCTTCAGCACTCCGAAAGGGCCATCCTCCGGGCCATGGGAAGGGGCGGGGACGCAGTGGCGTACCGTGCCCTGCTCGGGAGAATCCGGGAGGCCCTCCCCGGGGCGGTCCTGAGGACTACCCTCATCGTGGGCTTCCCCGGAGAGCGGGAGCGGGATTTCGAAGGGCTTCTCCGCTTCGTGCGGGAGGCCCGGTTCGACCGTTTGGGGGCCTTTGCCTACTCGCGGGAGGAAGGCACGCCCGCGGCCGGGCTCAAGGGCCGGGTTGCCAAGCGGGTGAAGGAAGCCCGGCTCGATGCGCTCATGGACGCCCAGGCCTCCATATCCCTTGAGCATAACCGTGCCCTGGTGGGCGCGCGTGAAAGGGTTCTCATCGAGGAGGTCGGCCGGGACGGCACGGCCATGGGCAGAACCAGGGGCCAGGCACCGGAGGTGGACGGGGTAACCTTTGTAACGGGCGCCGGCCTGCGGGAGGGAGAGTTCGTTGACGTGACGGTCACGGGAGC
>JARRLN010000072.1 GCA_037386965.1 Nitrospirota bacterium | reverse complement strand
AAAAAAGCTCAATATTATGCTAAACTTCTTAGGGAAGAAGGCTACCGGGTGATTATACTGGGGGACAGAGAGCACCCCGAGGTAAAGGGCCTCATGGACTACGCGGGGGACGGCGTGGTAGTGCTGAGCCGGCCCGAAGACTTCCCCGCGGCGCGAGGGCGCAGGCTGGGCATCGTGGTGCAAACGACCCAGCAGGTGGAGAACCTCAGGAGGCTGGTTGCCTTCCTGGTCGGACGGACGAAGGAGCTGAAGGTGTACAACACCATCTGCAACTCCACCGCCCTCAGGCTCAAGGAGACGGAGGAGATAGCCCGTGAGTCCGACGTCATGGTCGTGGTGGGGGGCAAGAACAGCGCCAATACGACGCAGCTTGCCAAGCTGTGCGCCTCTTTGGGGGTCCGTACGCATCACATCGAGACCGCCGGGGAGATCAGGGAAGAGTGGTTCCACGGCTCCGAGCGGGTGGGACTTACGGCAGGGGCCTCGACCCCTGACTGGATCATAAATGAAGTGAAAAATCGAATTCATGATATGGGAGGATGTGTCTGTAATGGAACTTAGGAACGAAGAGCTCGAGAAACTTTATGCCGATACCTTTCAGGGTGTTGAGCCCGGCTCCATCCTGGAAGGCACGATCGTCTCCGTAAAGCCCGAGGGGGTCATCGTGGACATCGGCTATAAATCCGAGGGGATGGTCAAGATACACGAATTCTCCCCCGAGGAGGTTTCTGGGCTCCGTCCGGGCCAGAGCATGGAGGTCTATGTCGAGTCCATCGTCGACTCCGAGGGCATGGTGGCGCTGTCCAAGGACAGGGCGAACAAGGTGAAGTCCTGGGGGTTCGTCGAGGAGTGCCTGAAGGAGCAGAAGGACGTGGACGGCATTATCTGCGACAAGACCAAGGGGGGTGTTTTCGTGGACATCTCCGGCATCAAGGCTTTCCTGCCCGGCTCTCACCTGGACATCAGGCCCGTTCGCGACGTGGACTCCATGGTCGGGCAGACGGTGCGGGTAAGAATCATAAAGGTCAACAGCCGCCGCTCCAACGTCATCGTCTCCCGCAGGCTGTATCTGGAGGAGGAGCGCCAGAAGCTCAAGCAGGAAACCCTGGCGAAACTGGTGGAGGGCGCCATCCTCGGGGGCACCGTCAAGAACATCACGGACTACGGCGTCTTCGTGGACCTGGGGGGCATCGACGGGCTCCTGCACATTTCGGACATCTCCTGGGGCCGCATCACCCATCCGTCCAAGCACTTCGAAATCGGCCAGGAGATAGAGGTGATGATACTGAACTACGACGGCGAGACCGAGAAGGTCACCCTCGGGTACAAGCAGAAGATGCCGGACCCCTGGAGCAACGTGGACGAGAAGTACCCCCCCGGCTCGCGGGTCTCGGGCACGGTGGTGAGCATTACCGATTACGGGGCCTTCGTGGAAGTGGAGGAGGCCCTGGAGGGGCTGGTGCACGCCTCCGAGATAGAGTGGGCCGCACGGCCGAAGCACCCCTCCAAGTACCTGAACGTGGGGGACCGGGTGGAGTGCCTGGTGCTCCGGGCCGACAAGAATGACCGGAGGCTTTCCCTGAGCCTCAAGCAGCTGAAGCCCAGCCCCTGGGAGCTGGTCGCCGAACGCTACCGCGCCGGCCAGGAGATAGAGGGGCAGGTGCGGGGCATCACGGAGTTCGGCGCCTTCGTCGGGCTGCCCGAGGGGGTCGACGGCCTTGTGCACATCTCCGACATTTCCTGGACGAAGCACATCCGCCATCCGTCCGAAGTCCTGAAGAAGGGACAGACGGTCCGGGCGGTGGTGCTCGGCGTGGAGCCCGAAAAGGAGCGCATCGCCCTGGGGATGAAGCAGGTACAGCCGGACCCCTGGATAAACGACATACCCCAGAAGTTCTGCCTCGGGGACGAGTGCGACTGCAAGGTGCTCCGGAAGACAGAGTTCGGCATCTTCGTTGAGCTGGACGGGGAGGTGGAAGGACTCGTCTACTCCTCGGAGCTGCCGGACGAGGCGCTCTCCGCCGAGGAAGGCGATACCATCCAGGCCCGCATCATAAAGGTGGACCTGGCCAACAAGAAGATCGGCCTCAGCATGAGGAACGTGGGCGGGGCCAGTCAGTGAAGAAGCTCTGCCTCATTCTGGCGGGACTTTTCATCTTCATCATCGCCGTAAGCGTCCTGGTGGCCGTCCTGTCCCGGGAAGGCATCCCTATCGGACAGAAGGTGGCCCTCGTGTATATCGAGGGCCCCATCGTCGAGGCGAAAAGCCACGTGGACGAGCTGGAGAAGTATCGGGGCGACTCCTCCGTGAAGGCCGTCGTCATCAGGGTGGACAGCCCCGGCGGGGCCGTGGCCCCTTCCCAGGAGATTTTCAGCGAGGTCCAGCGCCTGGCCGCCTCCAAGAGCGTGGTGGTCTCCATGGGCACCGTGGCCGCCTCCGGCGGCTACTACATCTCGGCGCCCGCGACGCGCATCGTCGCAAACCCCGGCACACTGACGGGCTCCATTGGTGTTATAATGGAAATACCGAATATTCAAGGACTTATGGATAAAGTGGGGGTAAAGACCGAGATTATCAAGAGCGGGGAGTTCAAGGACATCGCCTCGGCGTTCCGGAGCATGAGCAAGAAGGACAGAGAAGTTCTCCAGGGCGTCATTAACAATGTCTATGAGCAGTTCGTCCAGGATGTTTCGCTCTCCAGGAGCATCCCGCTGGAGGATGTCCGAGGGCTCGCCGACGGGCGCATATACACCGGAAGCCAGGCCGTGCAGGCGGGGCTGGTGGATGAGCTCGGAGGCCTCGAGGACGCCATCAGGGTGGCGGGCGAACTGGGCGGCATCGAGGGCAGGCCCCACGTCGTGACCAGGGAAAAGGAGAAAGGGCTGTTGGACTTTTTGAGCGGGACCCTCTCGGGCGGGGTTGCCCGGGTGTTCCCCCATATAAGACTGCAATACATGATGAGTCCGTAGGGAGGAGCAGACATGACGAGATCGGCTCTTATCGAGAGAGTGGCGGAAAGAGTGGATGGCCTGACGCTGAAACAGACGGAGATAGTGATAGAGACCGTCTTTGACAGCATCAAGGATGCCTTGAAGAAGGGCGAAAAGATAGAAATACGGGGTTTCGGGAACTTCAGGCTGAAGGAACGGGGCCCGCGCAAGGCCAGGAACCCCAAGACGGGCGAGAGCGTGGACGTTCCGGAGAAGAAGGCCGTCCGCTTCAAGGCGGGCAAGGCCCTGAGGGAAGCCCTGAACCCCAGCGAACGCGTAGAAAGCTGAAAATCACGCCATCGCACGCCCGGCTCCCCGCCGGGCGCATTCCCGGCCCCGGGAGGGATGAAGCTCCATGGACATCGGCGCTTTTGTGCGCTCCCTGGGGGAGGAAAAATCCCTCCGCCTCCGGCTGCGGGAGCACAGGTACATCGAGCCCCGCCCTGCGAATTACGCCGACCTGCCGCTGGACGAACGGTTAAGCGGAGCCCTCCGGCACAAGGGCATAGAGCGGCTCTACACCCATCAGGTGGAGGCCGTTACGCGCCTGCGCCGGGGCGAGAACGTGGTTGCCATGACCCCGGCGGGAAGCGGCAAGAGCCTCGTCTATAACCTCCCGGTCCTGGAGACCGTACTCAAGGAGCCCGAGGCCAGGGCCCTGTATATCTTTCCGCTGAAGGGCCTGGAGCAGGACCAGTTGGGCAACCTCCTGGAGCTGGCCGGGGCCCTGGGCTTGGAGAACGCCGGGGCCGTCTACGACGGGGACACCTCCAGTTATCGGCGGCGGAAGATCCGGGAGAACCCGCCCAGCGTCGTCTTCACCAACCCCGACATGATCCATTACGCCTTCGCCGCCTATCACCCCAAGTGGGAGACCTTTTTCCGGAACCTCCGCTACGTGGTTATTGACGAAATCCACACCTACAGGGGGGTCTTCGGCTCCAACGTGGCCCAGATAATGCGGAGGCTCAGGCGCATCGCCCACAGGTGGGGCTCCCATCCCCGGTTCGTGGCCGCCTCGGCGACCATCTCCAACCCCGGCGCCTTCGCCCGGGACCTGGTGGGGCTGCCTTTCAGCGTTGTCGGTGAGAGCGGAGCCCCCCGCGGCAGGGTGCACTTCGTTTTCGCCGAGGCCCTGGACAGCCCCTACACGGCGGCCACCCATCTCTTTCTCGCGTGCCTGGAGCAGGGGTTGAGGACCATCGTGTTTACGAAGGCCCGCAAGATAACCGAGCTCATCTATTCCTGGGCGGTGCAAAGGGCGCCGGCCCTCGAGGACGCCGTCAGCCCGTACAGGGCGGGGTTTCTGCCCTCGGAGAGGCGGGAGATAGAAGAGAGGCTCTTCACGGGGGAGCTTCGGGGCGTGGTCTCCACCAGCGCCCTCGAGCTCGGGGTGGACGTGGGAGAGCTTGACGCCTGCGTCCTGGTGGGCTATCCCGGCTCGGTAAGCAGCACCTGGCAGAGGGCCGGCAGGGTGGGGCGGCGGGGGCAGGACTCCTTCGTGGCCATGGTGGCCATCCAGGACGCTCTGGACCAGTACCTCATGCGCCACCCCGATGCCTTCTTCGGGAAACCCCATGAGGCCGCGGTCATCGACCCCCTGAACAAGGACATTCTCAAGGCCCACCTTCCCTGCGCGGCCCAGGAGGTCTACTTGGGGGAGGACGACCAGGTCTATGACATGAAAGCCCTTGCCCCCACCGTGCGGGAGCTGGTGCGGGAGGGAAGGCTCAGGCCGGGGAAGGAGGGGGACATCTGGTTTTCGGGGGTCCGCCTGCCCCACAGGCAGGTGGGAATCCGCTCCGTGGGTCCCACGTTCACCATCTACGCCGGGAAGGAGAGAGTAGGGGAGGTCAGCGGGTTCCGTGTTTTCAGGGAGGCATTTCCGGGGGCGATATATCTTCACCGGGGGCGGCAGTACAGGGTGGAAGAGCTGGACCTCGGCGCCGGAAAGGTCTTTGCCCGGGAGGTGGATGTCTCCTACTACACGCGGGTCCTCACCGACGAGGACACGGAGGTCCGCCGCCAGTACGGGGAAAAGAGGCTCACGGGCTTCTCCTTGCATGAAGGAAGCCTCAGCATGCGCTACAGGGTGGTGGGCTACGACAAGAAGGGCCTTTTCGACGGCCGCTCCCTCGGCAGAAGCCGGCTCGAGATGCCCGAATACGGCTTCGACACCGAGGGCATCTGGCTCATCCTGGCAGAGGATATGGTGGCGTCCGTGGAGGCGGAGGGTTTCGACCTCCCGGGGACCCTGCACGCCTTCGAGCACGCGGCCATCTCGGCCATCCCCCTCTATGCCCTCTGCGACAAGAACGACATCGGCGGCCTCAGTTATCCGCTTTATCCGAAATTCAACCGCAGCGCCATTTTCATCTACGACGGGCATGAAGGCGGCGTGGGCCTGAGCCGCCACGTCTTCGGCCTCTTCAGGGACTGGTTCGCGGCTACCGGAAGGGTCATTACGGAGTGCCCCTGCGAAAGCGGATGCCCCTCCTGCGTGCAGGACCCCCAGTGCGGCTCGGGCAACGAGCCCCTGGACAAATGGGGGGCGGCGCGGCTTGCCCGGGCGCTTCTGGAAAGCGCGGACGTCGGGGCAGGGCTCTCCTAAGGGGTGGCCCCGGGGCGTCGTCTCCAGTATACTGTTCCTCGTGAGGGCTCCTTCATGACGGCGAGGCGTGTTTTTTCTTTCCCGTGCAGGGCGGCGGCCCTGACGGTGGCCGCGGTGTTCTGGATGTGTGCGCTGGCGGGAGCGTCCGCCCCGGGCTCGTGCCCGGATGGGGTCTCCCGCATCGTCGTGGATACGGGGGCGGGAGAGCTTTTCCTTTGCCAGAGGGGAGAGGTCTTCCGGTCCTATCGGGTCGCCTTGGGCCGGAAGGGCGTGGGCAAGAACAGGCAGGGGGACGAGAAGACGCCCCTGGGGACCTATACCCTGGGGGAGCCGCGCCTCTCGGAGAACTACTTCGCCTTCATCCCCATTAATTATCCCACCGAGGAGCAGAGGGAGCAGGGCTACACGGGCGGGGCCATCGGCATACACGGCCCCTGGCAGGACCAGTCCGTGTTCGAGCCTGTTGCCTCCCTGGACTGGACCAACGGGTGTATCGCCCTGGCCTCGAACCTGGAGATAGCGGAAATCGTCATATGGATGAAGAAAAGGGGCGTGCACCGGATAGAAATCCGGTAAAGGCGCTGCACCTGAAACTGTCTGTGGCGGACGTGCGCGTCCGGGAGGCATCCTGCGAGGACGCCCACGCCGTGAGCGGCCTCATTACGTCCCTTTCCCGGCGGTTCATCATCCCCCAGTGCACCAAAGAGGGCGCCCGGAAGCTCCTTGCCGCCTCCTCCACGGAGTCCATAAAGGAGAATATGAGGAAGGGCTTCCGCTATCACGTGGCCGAGGGGGAGGGCCGGGTGGTGGGCGTGGTGGGCATGGAGGACAACCGGCACGTCTATCATCTCTTCGTGGACACCTCGGTGCAGAAGCGCGGCCTCGGGAGGCGCCTTTTCCAGGTAGCCCGGGAGGCCGCTCTCGCGGCCGGGGGCAGTGGGGAGTTTACGGTGAACTCCTCGAATTACGCCGTGGGGTTTTATGCAAGGCTGGGCTTCAGGCGCCGGTGGGGGCCCCTGATGAAAAACGGTGTGCCCACCACCATGATGGTCATAAAGGAGGAAGGAGAAGATGCCTAGGTCTCAAAACAGCGACTTCGGCTGACACTTTTTGATAGATTAAGCCGGTTCAGGCATCCACGGCGCTACTGTCCCCCTCCTTCCCGTATCATCGCTTCCAGCGCCTGCTGGTCGGGCCCGACAAAGGGTTCCGCCCCGGGTACTGCGGCCAGAAGGCCCAATAATTCCTCGGTCATGTCCGTGGCCGGGGGTAGATGGCTGCTTACAATGAGCTTCGGGGACATCTTACGGACGCCGTCAAGCGCCCTGTCCAGCAGGGCCCTGTCGGCCACGTGCAGCCATGGAGAGTCCACCGTGGCCCATGTGGACAGACCTTCCTTCAGCTCCCCGGAGCTGATATCGGCCGCCCTTTCCACGGGATTCTTCATGAGGGCGCCGAAGCAGTCCGCGCTGAAGAGGGCGGCGGCCTTGGGGTCGTAAAAGCCGGTGGTCTCGGGAGCATCGAAGGTGGGCGGCTTAATCGCAGTGAGCTTGCGGTCCCCCACGCTAATGCTCTGTCCCGGGTTCAACAGAAGCACCCTGTCCATGGGCAAGGGCTTGTACAGGCTCATTTTTCCCATTCCGAGATAGGTCGTTATGACCCGGAGCTTCGGAGCCCTTTTGAGGACCTGCCAGAGGCTCCCGACGTGGTCCTGGTCGGTGTGGGTAAGCCACAGCCACTTGAGGTCTCCGGGGTCGATAACCGATGAAAGTTTCTCCATGAATGCATCACCCAGAACGCCCATTCCAGAGTCCACCAGGACGGGCTCGGCCGCCCTGAGCACAAAGGAGTTAACGGGAAGGACCCCGAACCCGGGAACGGGAAAATAGGCGGGCAGGACGTCAATATCCGGAGTGGCCCGATAGGGCTCGAACATGGTGGGTTTATCCATCGACCTTAACCTCCTGAAAGGACTTGTTAGCCTTGAGCCGTCACCTGCAAAACCCGGGTGGTCAGACGCCGGTTGCCGGCGAAAAAATCGGTCAAAAACTACTGAGGAAACCTTGAACTCATGCTATCTTGCATCTCCAACCCGCTGATTCAGAGCGTATCATTGAATGAATGGGACTGCAAATGGTGGGAATGGTCGTCCATTGGCAGGTTCCGGACCTTCCTGTGCCGCAAAAGGGGACCCGGGCCGATTTCGGTTGGACCAGGATGGTTTATCCCGGGCTTGGCCGCTTTTTCCTTCCCGGACCTTCTTTTGCCCCTGCTTTTCAATCTTCACAGGTGTCCGGACATGTGATACGCTCTTTTCAGTAAGGGCGTTTCGCTACAAGATGAACTCACACAGAGGAGGGGACAGAAATGGCCGAGAAAGAAAGAGAAACCAGAGAAGTAGCGCCCTACAGGAGAAGAGGCCCGTTGAGCGTTTTTGAGGACATGGAGCGCATGTTCGAGCGGTTCATGCCCGAATGGCCTCGGGCGGGTTTCTGGGGCGCGCCGGGCTTCCCCGACGTGGACATCTTCGAGAGGGACAACCAGGTGGTCGTCAAGGCGGAGCTGCCGGGTGTGAAGAAGGAAGAGCTGAGTGTTGACGTCACGGAGGCCGAGGTCACCATCTCGGGGGAGAAGAAGGAGGAAGAGAAGGTGGAGGAGAAGGACTATTACCGCCACGAGCGGAGATATGGCTCCTTCGCCCGGACCTTCGCCCTGCCCTCGGGCGTGGACGCCGCCAACGCCAAGGCCAGCTTCCGCGATGGGGTGCTGGAGATTTCGGTTCCCAAGAAGGCCGAGGCGCAAAGGCGCACGGTAAAGGTGGACTGACCCGGAAACTCCAGGACGCTTCACCGGAAAGCACTAGCACTCCCCCCGGAAGGAAGGCACACAAGTATTTGTGTGCCTTCACATTTCTTCATAAAGCCCTCACGCCATCTTCACACGGGTCCTTTAGCATAAAGACTGAGAGCAAGCATATTCCTCGGAGAGGAGGACCGCATATGAAAAGGACAGTTTTTTTGTCATTCCCCCGCCGAGCGCGCGAAAAATGCAACTTTTCATGGTATTAGATTCCCTAAACCTTGAATTTCATGTTGAATAAGGGTTATATTTTCGCTATACTGGCAAAACGGCAGGCCTTGGAATCTCAATCCTTTCTTGCGCAAGGGGGGTGATAACGGGAGAGGAACCCGCTTTTCACGGTAAGGACCCAGTATAAATGAACGGGGAGGAAATCGATGAAGAAAATCCTGGTTTTTGGTATTTGTCTGCTTCTCGTGTTTGCCGGCTACCTGGCGTATACCAGCACTGCAAAAGACGCGCCGGTGGCGAGCGCGAAGAGCACGGCCACGTACGAAGGCACCGTCTATGTGGCGGGCATGGGGGGGCACTTCGCAAAGGCCCATATTAAAATCGACCCTTCGAACACAGAGAACCCCATCACCGTCACGAGCCTGGACAAGATCGACATTGGCACCGCGAAGACCCATCCGACGCACGACCCCAGGATTGACGACAACGACAGGACCAAGATGTACTGGTCCACCTACAAGGTCGACAAGACCATCAAGGACGGCCGCACCTTGCACGTGGGTGAGACGGACCTTACCACGGGCAAGAAGACCAAGGACCTTGAAGTCAAGCTCGACCCCAGCGTCAAGTGGTACGGGGCCATCTATTGCGCTTCCGGGCAGACGAAGGACGACTACATCGACGTGACCATGACGAACCCCGCATACATCGACGTGCGGGACAAGAAGACCCTCGAGCTGAAGCACCGGGTCTTCCTCGACGGACTTGGCTACGACAACAATTATTTCTTCTACCACGGGACGAATTCGCCTGACTACAAGGCCTTCGTCGTCACGATTAACAGGACCGAGAAATGGGCGAAGCCCGACGCTCCGGCGGCGCGCAGCGGCAAGGTCGACATGCTCCTTCTGGACCTGCCCTCGCTCGTGAAGGGCAAGGTGAAGGTGCTGGCGAAGAACACGGTTTCCGCGAGCCCGGGCGGCACCGGCCCGACGGAGTCGGGGACGTTTACCTTCAGGCAGTACTACACTCCTGACGGCAAGTACATCCTGCAGTCCGGCGCCGACAGGTTCTACCTCTTCGATGCCAAGAACCTGAAGCTCCTTGACAGGGAGATGATGAACGAAGGCGAGAACCACGACGCCATCGGCACCCCTGACAGCAAGTACGCGGTGCTGACGCTCAGGACACCCGGCGAGAACCAGGACGGTACGCTGCAGCTTTACGACATCAACGCGAAGAAGCTGGTCGGCAAGTCCGTTTCCGTCTGCTCCGCTTGTCACAGCAAGATGGGCATGCACTTCGACGCCGCCCTCTGCGGGGTAGAGGCCAACTGGAAGTAGCGACCGGTCCGGCCGCCGGCGGTTCGACCGCCGGTTTGTCCGGGACGAGACGTTGAAAAAGGCGGGCATCCTGTCTTAGACTAATAGGGTGCCCGCCTTTTACCGGAAGGAGAAAAGTGAAGTTCAGCCTTTTCAGCGTAGCCGTAAAGAACCTTAAGAGAAAATCCTTCAGACCAGCTGTCCTTGTCGTCTCCATCGGTCTTTTGGTATCCATCCTCGTATTCGGAGCGTCCTTCATACTCAGCGTCGGGTCGAGCATCCAGAAGGCTTCCGACCGGCTGGGGGCCGACCTGCTGGTGGTCCCCACGGGGGCGGTGGACGTGGCCTCGGATGTGCTGCTGGAGTCGAAGATAAAGGTTTTC
>JARRLN010000071.1 GCA_037386965.1 Nitrospirota bacterium | reverse complement strand
GGCCGACTGTATGGCCGCCTTGTTGTTCATCGCCATGAACCCGCCGAGCCCTCCGAGAAGCACCACCGCCAGGAGCACCACGGGAATGAGGAACTTCCGACTGATGGTGTTCAGGGCCAGGTTGACTTTCATCCCCTTCATTGCCTGCCCACCGCCGTAATGGGGGCCGTGGACCCGTAGGGCAACAGCCAGACGTAGGCATCATAGTGGCCCGTGAGGTCGACGGAATTCGTCAGCCCGCCGTTCTGCATGAAATCCAGGCAGTCGTAGACGAGCATCTTGGTGTATTGCCTGTTGTGCACGTAGGCCCCCGGCTCGTGGCGCAGGAGGTTGAGGTTGAAGGCAGCCCCCAGCGTACCCTCGGTTTGCCAGTCAGAGTGCGGAGTATTGTTGATTACCGGGCCGTCGTAGAAATACGGGTAGTCGGCGAGGTCCGGGCTGTAGTATATGTTCTTGGCCTCGAACGCTTCCTGCAGGGCGTCCAGAGCGTCCAGGAAGCCCCTCTTCTCCCCGTTTATGATATCCAGGGTGAGCCTGTGGTCGCCGGTGGAGGTCACCATGTGGCAGTTGGAGCATATCTCGGCGTTGGCCGGTATCTCGACAATCCGGCCCGTGGCGTCCTCCTTCACGGGGCTCAGGGTATGCCCCACCGATTCGGCCTGCATGTGGCAGCCCACGCAGGGGCCGTTCGCCCCGGTGCCGGGCACGTCCACCCCTATGTGGTTGTGCTTGAAGTAGCTCACCGTATAGTCCTTGCCCGCATACTCGTAGCCGACCGTGCGGTAGAGGATGCCCCCGGCGGCCAGGTAGTGGGAGTTGTACGAGCCAAAGTCCGTGCCCGAGATGGGGAAGTTGCCGACTAACGCCTTGACCGCTTCGCCGCTCAACCTGCCGATGTGGCAGGCCATGCAGATGTTGGAGCCCTTGACGTCGGGGACGGCGTTTATCCTGTCGGCGGGCTCGCTGTAAGGTGCAAGGCCGTTAAAGATGCCGGGGTCCCGAAGGCCTCCCCGGTTGTCGATGTGGCAGGCCCAGCAATAAAGGAGCTCTCTCTGCTTGCCGTGGGCCGTAAAGACGTTATTGACGGAGTTATACAGGGCGGGATTGTTGGGCCCATTCGCGGTTTCTCACGGGAGCGGGGTTATGGGGGTCATGGCAGTCCAGGCAGGTGCCGACGTTGGCGTTGCCCGCCCCGGAGACGTGATTGGTCGAGGTGTTTATGACGTAGCCTTCGATGTTATCCGTATTGGGGTCATCCCAGTGGGTGTCGGTGATAATCTTGTCGGCGCTCCAGGAATCGTGGTACGCGGTGTTCAGGGTAGTGCCGTCCGCCTTGTAGAGCTGGTGGCAGGCCGTGCAGGTCTTAAACTGCACCGACCAGGAGGCCGGCAGGCCCTGGGCCCTCTCGCCCAGGAAGGTGCCGGTGTCCCTGTCGTGGCAGGTGCCGCAGGCCACCGGGGAAGGGTCGGCAATGTCGGGCATGCCCGAGAGAATGGTCTCGATTTCCTCCGGGCCCTCCGTCCCGTTGACCAGCCCGATAGAGGACGTTGCCCCTTGCTCCGTATGGCAGCGCGCGCAGACCGGGTCGCCGAAATAGGGCGTCATGACCGTATGGGGCGTCAGGTCGGTCATGTCGCCGGATGAGCTCACAAGGCCGTCATCTCCCGAGCCGCACCCGAGAAGGACGAGGACGAGCCCCGCCATGAGAAGCCATTTTCCTTTATCGCGTACCATGAATAAACCCCTTTTCACAGTCGATTTCCCCTATTCTATGACCCTTGTGGCCCTGCTCAGCACGGGGGCCGGCACGGTCACGCCCGCCGCGCGGGCCGCGGACTTGTTCACGGTCACTTCGATTTTCTTCGGTTCGCGCACCCGTATGCTGGCGGGGTTCGTCCCCCGAAGGACCTGAAGCACCATCTCCGCGGCCGCCCGCCCCTGCTCCGCCGCATCGGCCGAGACGGTGAGGATGATGCCTATCTTCTCTCCGCCCCCGATGGTGGAGGCCATCGGCACGCCGGCGGTGCGGGCGGCGTTTACGATTTCGTCCACGTTGCACATGGCCCGGCAGCTCGTGGTAAGCAGGACGGCGTCGAGACCCGCCATCTTCCGGGTGTATCCCTTCCGGCCGGCGTCCAGGAGGACGAGCCGATAGCCCAGGGTGCCCTCCAGGGCCTTGGCCTCCTTGACCTGAAGGATGGTGTCCTTCTCGGTCTTGTTGAAGATGATGCCCAGCTTCTTGAAGTCCTTTATCTCCTTGAGCAGCCTGAGCACGAAGGCCATGTCCACCTGGGAGCTGATGCCCGCGGCGTTCATGCCGGTGATGTTCATGGCCCGGGGGTCGTAGACCCCGGCAAAGACAATGGGCAGGGAGGATGTCTGCTTCATCGCGGTGAGGGTGGCCGGAGCCCCGTAGACGACGAGGATGTCCGAGCCGATGCTCACCAGCTTCCGGGCCGCGTTGGCCCAGGCCATGGGTTCCGGGGCGGGCTCCTGAAGCACCACCCTCACGTCGGCCTTTCCCGAGATGGCCACCATGAAGGCACGGTGAATCTGCTGATAATACGGGGTGTCCCCCGTCATGATGACGCCCACCGTGGTCTTCGCCCGTGCGGGGGCCGGAAACAGAACAAAGGAGACCGTGAGGAGGAGCCCCCCCAGGACCGCCGCGCACGCCTTTGCTCTAGCAGTTCTTATTTCCATTGTCTGGATACCGTAAACATGGCGATCTGCGCGTCGCCGTCGAAGACGTCGTTATTGGGGTTGTCATCCAGCTTCTGTACGTCGATATACTCGAAGGATGCCCTCAAAGCGAACCCCCGCGGAAGCCTGAACTCGGCGGCCCCGGCCAGGTAGGTCTCCGACAGGCCGAAGTCCACGAGCGCGGAGAGGGGAAGGGGCTCGCGGAGGTCCACCGAACCCGCCCTGATGTCGCCGTCGCTCCGGGTATAGCTGGCATCGGCGCTGAGGCCGAGCCACTGCAAGGGGCTGTAAGCCAGCGATGCCGTCGCAACATGGGCCTCCTCTTCGTATTTGGTGTCCGGCGCCACCTGGGCGGCGCCCATCAGGTCGTCGAAGACGACGTCCTGCTTGTAGTCGTTATACATGAAGGTGTACCCGAGGCTCACGGCCAGGTTCCTCAGGACCTGCACCGTGGTGCCCACCGTAGCCAGATGCTTCAGGACGTCCCTCTGACCGGCCTGCGGAGCACCCGCCACCCGCAGGCTGTCCCGGTTCTCGTCCCGGAGGGTATAGGTGAGAAAAACACTCGAGCCCCCGCGGGGCGTCCAGGTGGCCGAGGCCCCCGCCTGTTGGGCGAAGCTGGGGTCGCTGCCGTAGGCGGGGTCGTCGATGCCCAGGATGTCGTAGTGCAGGGCAAGGTCCAGGCTCCTTGCCGGGCGCACGTCCAGGGAGGCCCTGAGGGAGTTCTTCTGCGTGCGGTCGGGCAATTCCCAGAAAGAAGCGTTTTTCCGGTCCACGTTCTCGAAGGTGTACCGCACCCGCATGGTCGCTTGTTTCGTGGCCCGGCAGCGGGCCGTGAGGGTAAGGGTGTTGGTGGTCGCGTCCACGGGCGGCTTGGCATGCCCCGTGAAGGTGTTTGTGGAGTCCGAGAGGTCCACGATGCTCACCGTGCGGGGGATGTCGGTGTCCTTCCGGGCGTAGCGGTATCTCATATAGAAGGCAAGCCTGGTCCAGGGCATAAAGGTCACCTGGGCCGAACCGGCCATGTAGTCCGCCGTTGCACCGCTGGTCTCGTTCTCCCTCTCTTTGTGGGAGACGGTGCCGGAGGCGACAATCTTCCCGGTATAGGAGGAGTGGAACTCTACCGTGTCGGAGGAGCCCTTGAACTCGGGCACGAGGCTATGGGGGAAGGTGCCCGCCGGCCTGATGGGTGTTGCGGAGTAGGAATCGAAGAGGACTTTGTCCCCGTCGGGGCCGAAGCGTTTCTCGTCGTGGACGTATTGCACCTCCACCGGCCCCAGGTGGCTGTTGGCCCCTGCCGAATATATCTGGGTCTGCCAATCGACGTCGCGCCTTTGAGAGGCCCGCTTCACATCGACAAAGAGGAAGCCCGAACCGAGGAGGTCTCTCAGCTGCTCATCGCCCTTCTTGCCCACCGACCAGTAGCGGAACAGCGCATGGGCCGGATAGCCCGGGGCCTTCAGGCGCACGGTGACGTCGTCCACCCCCGTCCGGACGCCGTACTCCTCCCCGGCGTCCCGGCGGATGACGCCGGGGGAGCCGGTGGAGGGGTCGAGGTCGCGAAGGATTACGTTCTCGGTATTGTGGAAAACGCTCCTGGTTACCCAGCGGGCAAGGAAAAGGTCCCCATAGGCGTACCGGAGGTCGCCGAAGTAGTCCTTCTCGTTCGTCCAGTCAAACACGAGGTAGGCCCGGTGGGGAAACTCGAAGAAACGGGCCGAGCCGCCCAGGACCACCGAGTCCTTCAGGTATACGTAATCGATGGCGCTGGGGCTGTCGGAGTGCTCCACGAAGCGGTAGCCCGCCTTGAGGGAAAACTCGGGTGGGATCTCCGGGAACCGGTAGACCGCGACCTCCGCCTCGCCCGAGAGGATGGCCTCCAGCTCTGTCATGTCCGTGTCCGTCCCCTCTTGTGCGGGGGACGGCACCGCGAAGGCAAGAAACACCGTGAGAAGGACGAGGAATTTCCCGATGGCTCTCATTGTATGAACCTCCCTGTCCCGCTGGCGGAGGGGATGTCGGTGCCGTGTATCTGCGAATGGCAGTCCGTGCACCGGGTATAGAAGGTCGCCCGCCTCTCCGCGGTGTCCAGCCGCGATGTGTTGTGGCTCACGTGGCATTGCATGCAGAGGAAGGTCTCCTGGGTGATGAGCAGGTTGTTGTTCATGGACCCGTGGGGCCTGTGGCACCTGAGGCAGTCCTCGGTCACGTCGGCGTGCTCAAAGACAAAGGGCCCTTCCACCTCCCCGTGGCACCGGGTGCAGGTGTCCTTGACCGTCTCTTCTCGAAGCAGCTTGGCATTCACCGTGCCGTGGGGGTTATGGCAGTCGGTGCAGAAGACCCGCTGCTCCTTGACCGGATGGTGGCTCCTCAGGGAGAGCTTTGCTTTGACGTCCTGGTGGCATTGGGTGCACATGTCCATGGTCTCCCGCGGGGAGACCATGAGGTCGGCCCCCTTGTGAATGTCGTGGCAGTTGAAGCAGCTTACCCCGGCCACCGCATGGACGCCGGCGTTCCAGTTGTGCAGGTTGAAGGTCGCGTTGTGCGAGTGGCACTTCAGGCAGAGTAGGGACTGCGCGGTGGGCGGAAGCTCCTTCAGCTGAATGAACGTCTTATAGTCGCAAGCCGTCTGGATGCCCTTGGCCCGGTCGGCGGCCACCTTTTTGGGGGTGAGGCCCTCGATGGCCAGGCTCCCCGGCCCGTGACAGGACTCGCAGTCCACAAGGGGCATGCCGGATTTCGATGAAAGCTGCGCGCCCATGGTGCTGCCCTCGAAATGCCGGCGAATCTCGTCGTGGTAGTGGCACGCCGAAAGGCAGTTGTCCGTGCCCACGTAGTTGGCGTCCAGCCTCCCCACGATGAGATGCTCGTACTCCTCGATGGGGATGACCGGCTTGGAGCTCTTCAGGGTCTCGCAGCCCCCCAGGAGCATCGCGGCCGCCAGAGCGACGCCCAAAACGACAATCTTTCGTGTCAATGGATAGCCCTCTTTTCTCTCTTTTCATCCATACGGCCCTGTCACTCTGCCAAATCAGCACACCGGCTTCGCCTGAAGCATATTGTGTGCCAAAACGACACTCCGCGATACGCCGCGATTTTTCAGAGGGTTGTTTCCGGGGAAACGACGAGGGATGACATTTTTTGTCAGTTTTGCCGCAGGACTTGCCACTATTTGAAAAAATACATAGCTGTGGGAATTTTCTGCTTGGAGCCCGAAGAGACCCCCCCGGGCTTCGGACGGGGGCGGAGGCTTTCGTCCAGGGGACGGTTTTAGTATGATGGAGGAAAGCGGCCCCCCGGGGCGCATTACTGCCCATGTCCAAGACACGCCAGGAAACAGTCGTCTTTTCGAGGGACACCCGGCATCACCATGCCCTGGTGGTGGCGGACAATCCCCGAAGAGAGGAGCGGTACCTGTACAGCGCCCGGAAGGAGGCGATGCAGGGGGGCATCTCCCTTTCGGACCCGGATGCCCTCATCATCGAGTACAACAGGGCGGCCTTCGTCTCTCTTGCCTTCCTTGAAAAAGACCCTGCGGCGGCCCTCTTCGTGGGCATCGGGGCCGGGGCCATGCCGAGGTACTTTCAGCGCCACTATCCCCGTGCCAGGGTGGACGTGGTGGAAGTGGACCCCGATGTGGTGGAGGTGGCCAAGGAGTTCTTCTTTTTCAGGGAGACCGGCAGGATGCGCGTGCACGTGGCCGACGGGAGGCGCTACATCGAGGAGACCTCCGCCCTGTACGACATGGTGTTCCTGGACGCCTATCTCGGGGACGCCATCCCGCGGCATCTCGCCACGGCGGAGTTTCTCGCGCAGGCGAGGGACATTCTCACGGACCGGGGCATCCTGGTCTCAAACGTCATCTCCGGCCGGGGCAACAGGCATTTCCAGAGCATGCTGGAGACCCATGCCAGGGTCTTCCCCCATCTTTACGTCTTTCGATGTTCCTGGTCCGGCAACCACATCCTCGTGGCCTCCAGGGACGCGAGGAAAAGGACGCAAGGGGAGATACGTCGGCGGAGCCAGCGGCTCATGGGGCGGAAGGAGCTCGGCCTGGACCTCCTGAAAACCAACAAGCACTTCAGGGACTATGCCGACATCCGCACACCCGATGGGCGGCACGTCCTCCTGGACGAAGCGCGGTAGCGGCCATCCGGCCATTGCCCCTCCGGCTGCTCCGGGCCCCTTGAAAGACGCGTGTCCCCTCCGCAACCGGGCGGAAATGACCCGTCCGTAGGCCCTTTCCGGTGCGGAAAGGACTTGTAATTCAGCCCATATCTGAGTTATTTTAGAAGGACATGACACCCAGGGACCGTGGGGTGCGGTCACGCCGAAAGCACCCGAGGTATCCACTTTACGCGGTGGCGGAGCTCAGATTCAAGTACGCTCCGGAAAGAGGGCCCGTCGAGACCATCGTCGCCATCGCCAACATCTCCACTTCCGGCCTCGGACTGTACTCCCATACGCCTCTGGAAAACGGCTCTCATGTGACGCTTGATATCACGCTCTCCGGGAGAAAGGACATGAAGGAAAGGCTCGAGGGCCGTATCGTGTGGGTCTCGAAGGAAGAAAACCTCCATCTCATCGGAGTCGCTTTTGAGAAGGAATTGAATGAAAGAGAGCATCCTCTTCTATATCGTCTGGTCTCGTCATAGCAGGAAGCCCGGCGGCCGCGGAGACGCCGGCGCCGCGTTTTCTGCCCTCCCTCCGGCACGGCGCCCGAGGGAGGACATCCACGAATAGGCGGACGGACGACGTGACGGAGACCGGGGGGGCCGGCCGCTTTTCTTTCTCGCTTGGCAGAGTCAGCAGAGAGACGTGCCGCCTCCGGCGGACCGCGCTGCCCTCCGCTGCGGGAAAGGGGCGCTCTCATGGGCGGGGCGATAGGCACAGGGGGCCCCACCGTCCGCCTCCGGGGAAGAAACGATGAAAAAGAAAATAGCCGTTGTCCTCAGTGTATTCTGTCTGGCCATGCTGGTGGCCGGGGCCTACATCATCGTCGCCATCGAGAGGAGCACATCCAGCCTGGGCGATATCATCGAGATGCACCAGGTGGAAATCATCCGGGAACACCTCCTCATTCAGCTCATCACCATGGAAAGGGACCTGAACGTTCTGGCGCCGGTCTCGACGGAGGAGATCCAGAAGACGAGGAACGACCTCCGCATCGTCCGGAGCATGGCCCACACCTGCACCAACTGCCATCATGTCCCCGAGGTAAAGGCGCGGCTGGATGAGCTTCAGGCGCGCGTCGCAGACTTCGAAGTCCCCCTGAGCCGGGTGCTTACCATCCACGGCGGCGTGCACGGAGGGACGCCCGAGTGGCTCCGGCAGAAGAGGGTCGCCCTTGAGAAGGCGGCCGGCCTCATCGAATACGTCAAGGGCATGACGGCCGTCTCAAGCAGCAACCTCGATGACAAGACTAACGTCACGATGCAAGAGATAGACAGGACGAAGCACCTCCTTTTCGGCCTCATCATGCTCGCTCCCCTGGTAACCATCGCCCTTTCCTACGTCTTCATGCGGGGCATCACCAACCCCATCGGCCTGCTCGTTCAGGCCACCCGGCGCATCCGCGGCGGAGACCTAGACCACGAGATACAGGGGCTTACGGACGAATTCGGAGAGCTGGCCACCTCCTTCAACGAGATGTCCGTCGCCCTGAAGGAAAACATACGCCAGTGCAGCGAGAGCGAGCAGCGCTACCGGACTCTCTTTGAGACCGCCCGGGACGCCATCTTCGTCCTGGAGGCCGAGGGCGGGGCTGCCGGGCGGATCGTCGACGCCAATCCGGCGGCCGCCGAGATGCACGGCTACGCCATGCAGGAGCTGGTGGGCTCGAACCTCCTCCTGGCCTGCGCCGACGGGGCCTCGGCGGAGGGCATGCGGGAGATGCTCGGCCAGATCATGGCCGGCTCCTGGGCGCGGAAGGAATTCCGGCTGCTGAAAAAGGACGGGACCCCTCTGCCGGTGGAGATGAGCGCGGTGCGCTTCTACCTGGGCGGGCAGGCCTTCGTCATCGCCTTCAACCGGGACATCACGGAGCGCAAGCGGATGGAGAACATGCTCCTGCAGTCCAAGCGCGACTGGGAGGAGACCTTCGACACCATCACCGACATGGTCACCATCCAGGACGCCAACTGCAACATCGTACGCGCCAACCGCACCGCGCGCACCCTTCTGAGCCTGCCGCCGCTCGAGGGCCGCGAGGTGAAGTGCTATGAATATTTCCCCCACGTGGAGCCCTGCTGCGAGAGCTGCCCCGCGCGGGAGAAAGTGCGCGACGGGGGCAGCGTCATCGAGGAAATCTACCACCCCGCCATCAAAAAGCTCCTGGAGCTGGAGGGCATACCCCGGTTCGACGCGGGCGGCGCCCTCGTGGGCATCATACACATCGCCCGGGACATCACGGTGCGCAAGCGCACCGAGGAGGCCCTCCGCCGAGCCGAGCAGATGAAGATGGTGGGCGAGACGGCGGCGGGCCTCGCCCACGAAATCAAGAACCCCCTGGCCGCCATCAAGATGGCCATCGAAAGCCTCATCATGGACGGCGGCGTAGAGGAGGAGGACAAGGAAATCCTGGTCCGGGCCCGGGACGAGGCCCGGCACATCGAGCTCCTGATAAAGGGACTCCTGAACTTCGCCAAACCGCAGGTGCCCCACTTTACGGAAGTGCAGATGGAGAAAGTCCTTTCGCGGGCCTGCCGCCTCCTGACGGTCAAGAACTCCCGCGTCAAGACGAGCGTGGAGTGCCCTCCGGGGCTTCCTCCGATAACGGCCGACCCGATGCAGCTTCAGCAGGCCTTTCTGAACCTGATGCTCAACGCCATCGAGGCCATGGAGGGGCAGGAGAACGGCACCCTGCTGCTCAGGGCGCACCATGACCAGGCACAGGGCTCCATCGTCGTGGAAATACAGGACTCGGGCAAGGGCATCAACGCGACCATGAGGGAGAACATCTTCAAGCCGTTCTTCACCACCAAGTCCGACGGCACGGGCCTCGGGCTCTCCATCACCAAGCAGATTATCGACCAGCACCACGGGATGATACGCGTCACGGACAACCCCGAGGGGGGCTCGATATTCGTCATCAACCTTCCCGCAAACAGTAACGGCACCGTCGGGACGTGAGCACGAGCGAGAAGAAAGGCCGGATATTCATCCTGGACGACGACGAGCTCATCGCCGAGATGCTCGCCCGTTCGCTCAGGAAAGAGGGCTACGAGATCCAGGCCGAGACGGACACGACGGACATCGTCAAGAAGATAGAATCATGGCATCCCGACGTCACGATGCTGGACATCCGGCTGCCCGATATAAGCGGCATGCAGGTACTGAAGGAGCTCAAGGAGCGCCAGGTGGATGCCGAAGTGGTCATGCTGACCGCCGACGACACGGCCGAGACAGCCGTGGAGTGCATGAAGCTCGGGGCCGCGGACTACCTGACCAAGCCCTTCAACATCGAAGAGGTCCAGATTGTCCTGCACAACCTCATGGAGAAGGAGCGGCTTCTCAAGGAGGTCACCTACCTCAGGCGGGTGAGCTCCGAGCTGGTGCAGAAGGACATCATCGGCATTTCTCTGGCCGTAAACCAACTGAAGAGCCAGATGGAGAAGATGGCACAGGCCGGGGTCTCCACGGTGCTCATCACCGGGGAGAGCGGCACGGGAAAGGAGGTGCTGGCGCGGTACTTCCACCACATGAAGTACCCCGACGGGCACGCCCCGTTCATTGCCGTCAACTGCACGGCCCTCCCCGAGTCCCTCATCGAGAGCGAGCTGTTCGGCCACGAGAAGGGAGCGTTTACGGACGCCAAGGCCGAGAAGAAAGGCGTCTTCGAGCTCGCCGACGGCGGCTCGATTCTCCTTGACGAAATAGCCGACATGAAACAGGACCTGCAGACGCGGCTCCTCAGGGTGCTTGAGGAAAGGACCGTCCGGCGCATCGGGGGACGAAAGGACATCCCCGTGGACGTCACGGTCATCGCCAGCACCAATCGGGACATCAAGAGCGCCATGGACGCCGGGGAGTTCCGCATGGACCTCTTCTACCGGTTGAACACCTTTTCCGTCCAGATGCCCGCCCTGAGGGAGCGCGGGGAAGACATCCCGGCCCTGGCCGGACACTTTCTCCGGCACTTCACCTCCCGGTACAACAAGAGGACGCCGAGGGCCTTCTCCCCGGAAGCGGAGGAGGTCCTTCAGTCCTACCAATGGCCCGGGAATGTCCGGGAACTGAGGAACGTCGTGGAAAGGATAGCGGTCCTGGAGAGCGCCGAGGTCATCACGCCGGACCACCTGCCCCAGGAGATCATAAAACCCGTCGAGATAATGGGGCAGAGGCCCTCCCCGGATGCCCGGCAGACGTCGATGTCTCTGAAGGAAATCGAACGGGGGATGATCGAAGAGGCCCTGCGAAAGACCGACTACAACATGACCCGTGCAGCCAAGCTTCTCAATATAAGCTACGACACCATGCGGTACCGGACCAAGAAGTACGGCATCGAGGTCCCCTGACCGCCCTTCCGCCTAAAGGAAACGAAGCCCCATCCGGTACTCGTTTTCCCCGAGGGGGATGCTCCACTGCACCTGGGCCGCCTTCTGCTCTGCGCCGTCCTGCAGATAAAGGGTGTTGCCCCTGTCTATGGGGAAGTCGGCACGCAGGCACATGCCGCTGTCGCTGACGTTCAGGGCGAGGCCCTGAAAATCGACGGCGGTCCCCGGTCCCTGCTCCTCGAAGTCCGCCACCGTGAAGCTCACGTATTCGTGGCACGGCTTTCTCGCGCACTGCCGCCTGTTGCCCAGGGTTCCCTGGGAGCCCACGACCGCCCCGCCGATGGAGGCCACGGGCGCCTCGTCAAAGAGTGACCGGTTTACGACCATCCTCAAGAGGGAAATCTCGAAGGGCTTGTAGATGATGCACTCCACCCCGGCGCTCAGAGCCTCGTCCGGAGTGTTTTCCTCGGCGCTGCCGGTCATCATGACGACCTTGGTGGCGGGAGACGCCTCCTTGATCTCTCTGGTCAGCGCCACTCCGTCCATGCCGGAAAGCCTGAAGTCCACCAGACAGAGGTCGAAGGGCTCCTCCCCCCTGATGATGTCCAGGGCGGACTCTCCCGAGTCGGCCACCCGCACGTCCAGGTCCATCTTCGAGAGGACCTTCGATATCATCACGCGTATGGACGGCTCGTCATCGACCACCAGAACTCTCTTGCTCATCCGCGCCTCCGTTCTGGACATTCTTAGACATAGATATCAGTGCAACAAACATGCCCGCCGC
>JARRLN010000070.1 GCA_037386965.1 Nitrospirota bacterium | reverse complement strand
TCTGCCTTCTTGCATCATCCTATGACCGCGATGGGCCGCGCAAGCCGCATGCTCATCGGCGATGAGCCCGAGATGGGAGAAGCGGATATGATTGCCCAGAGTCTTTCCATGGGCTGGTTGTCCCCGAACCCCTCTATTTTACACACTCGGCAGCCGGCCGTGCCAAATTCTCTTCCGAAGGCATAAAAAAGGGGGCGCCGGGCGCCCCCTTAGTGGCAAAGAAAGTGTCTTGCGTTCAAAGAAGCCCGGCCCGGCTCATGATTTCCGGGACCTTCTCCTCCATGCCGATGGCCATGATATGCACCCCGTCGCAGATGCCTTCGTCCTTGAGCTGGCGAATGTGCCGGGCGGTGATGTCCATGCCCGTGTCCAGGGCCTTCTCCTTGCCGGCGGCCTTGAGCTCTCCGATAAGCTCCTCGGGCACGCGGATGCCCGGGACGTTGTTATTGAGGAACCGGGCCATACCCACGCTCTTCAGGACGACGAACCCGGCCAGGACCTTGACCTGGTGCTTGCGGGCGTGCTCCATGAAGCCCTTGAATGCCTCCACGTCATAGATGGCCTGGGTCTGGAAAAACCGGGCCCCGGCCCGGACCTTCTTGGTGAACTTGATGAGCTGGGGCTCCAGGGGATTGGCCTCCGGGGTGACCACGGCGCCCTGAAAGTAGTTCGTAGCCCCCCGAAGCTCGTTGCCCGCCATGTCCCTGCCGCCGTTGAGGCCCTCGACCGCCTGAAGGAGCTGCACGCTCTCGATGTCGTAGACGGGCTTGGCCGACTTATGGTCTCCGGCGGAGACGTGGTCCCCGGTCATGCACAGAACGTTCCTGATGCCCAGGATGCTCGCCCCCAGGAGGTCCGACTGAAGGGCGATGCGGTTGCGGTCGCGGCAGGTCATCTGAAGGACGGGCTCGAGCCCCCGCTCCAGGGCGAGCTTGCACACGCTCATGGAGTTGATGCGCATGACCGCCGACTGGTTGTCCGTGACGTTGACGGCGTCGACCTTCCCCTTCAAGAGGTCCATGTGGTGGAGCATCTCCGAGATGTCGGTCCCCTTGGGAGGGCCCACTTCGGCGGTGACCACGAACTTCCCGGACTCAAGCGCCTCTCTGAAGGTCATTTCTTCTTGTCCTCCCGGGCGGAATGCGCCCTCGGTTTCTGGCTGGCAGCCCAGTCCTTGGGCTCCAGGGTGGTTTCCATCAGGTCATCGAGGCGGCCGATGCGCTTCATCCGCTCGTAGATGCGCACCCAGCAGCAGTCGATGTCCTGGCTCACCTCGCACTTGCCGTCCTTCACGCCGCCGCACGGGCCGACGAGAAGGCCCTTGGGGCAGTTGGTGAGGGGGCAGATGCCGCCCGTCTTGTCGATGATGCACTCCCCGCAGAGGGAGCAGCGCTCGTCGAATATCTGAAAGCGGGTCATGTTGCCCAGAAAGAGGCTGTCGTTGCACGGGTAGACCGGCTTGTCCGGGAACATCTCCACCGCCGCCTGGGTTCCCGCCCCGCAGGACATGACGATGACCGCGTCGGCGGCGTTCAGGGCGTCCTTGTACTGCTTGAGCTCGGTCTTGGTCCCCAGCACCTGGCAGCCCGTCTTGGCCTTGTGCGTGCCGGTGACCGTCTTGCCCTGGGCCTCGAGGGCCTCTTTGAGTTCCTGAAGCTCCGTGTCCCCGCCGGTGCCGCAGAGCGACGCGCACTCGGAGCAGCCCACGAGGAAAAGGCTCTGGTAGTCCTTGATGGACTCCAGGAGTTTTCCTCTCTCTTTCTTTTTGGTGATTATCATAAAGCGCCTCCCTTGCCTTTAAACGGTAACCTCCATGCCGGCGGCCATCTTGGCGGCCTGCACGGTGTTGTACATGAGCATGGCGATGGTCATGGGGCCCGCCCCTCCCGGGACGGGGGTGATGTAGGCCGCTCTTTCCTTGGCGGCCTCGAATTCGACGTCTCCCACTAGTCTACCCTCCGGAGTAACGTTAATGCCAACGTCGATGACCGCGGCGCCTTCCTTCACCCAGTCGCCCTTGACCATCTGGGCACGGCCCACGGCCACGCACAGGATGTCGGCGGTGCGGCACATGTCGTCGAGGTCGGGAGTGCGGCTGTGGCAGATGGTGACCGTGGCGTGTTTTCTCAGAAGCAGCAGCGAGAGGGGCTTGCCCACGATGACGCTTCTGCCCACCACCACGGCGTGCTTGCCCTTGGGGTCGATGCCGTAGGCCTCCAGCATCTTCATGGCGCCGTGGGGCGTGCAGGGGACGAACCCCGGCTCGTCCAGGAGCAGCCGGCCCAGAGAATCCGGGCCGAAGCCGTCCACGTCCTTCTCCGGTGCGATGGCGTGCATGACCTCTTTCTCGTCGAGGTGCTTGGGAAGGGGAAGCTGCACCAGTATGCCGTGCACCCGGGGGTCGGCGTTCAGGTCGCCGACGAGCCTCAGGAGCTCGAACTGGGAGGTGTCGACGGAGAGCTTGTGCCCCAGGCTGGCGATGCCCAGGCTCTCGCAGGTCTTCTCCTTGTTGGCGACGTATTTCATCGAGGCCGGGTCCTCTCCCACCAGGACGACGGCGAGTCCGGGATGCACACCCCTGCCCTTGAGGGCCTCGATGTCCTTCTTGAGCCCGTCCTTGACGTCCTGAGCAACTTTCTTCCCGTCGATCAACTCTGCGGCCATGCTTTCCTCCTATGGATTTTTCTTGATCAGCTCCAGCATCTCTTCCCTGGTGGACGCCTTGCTCCGGAACGTGCCGCGCACCGCCGACGTCACGGTGCGGGAACCGGGCTTGCGGATGCCACGCATGCTCATGCACAGGTGCTCGGCGTCTATGATAACCATGGCGCCCTTCGGCTTCAAGCGCTCCATGATCATGTCGGCCAGCTGCGAAGTGAGCCGCTCCTGCACCTGGGGGCGCTTGGCGTAGTGCTCCAGCACCTTGGCGAGCTCGCTCAGGCCCACGATGCTTCCCGAGGGGATGTAGGCGATGTGCGCCTTGCCGATGAAGGGCAGGAGGTGGTGCTCGCAGACGGAATAGAAGGGGATGTCCTTGATGAGTATCATCTCGTCGTGCGTCTCGCCCTCGATGGGGGTCAGCAGGTCCTCCGGCGGCGTGACGATGCCGGCGAATATCTCCTCGTACATCTTGGCAACCCGCTCCGGCGTGCACCGGAGGCCGGAGCGGTCCGGCTCCTCGCCGATGCCCTCGAGGATGAGGCGCACCCCCTTTTCTATCTTCGCCTTATCCATGGCCGTGGATGACGCGGGCGTCCGTGATGACGACGTCCACGGAAATGTCGTGCTCCTCCCGGGGAAGTGACGGGAAGACCTGTTCCTCGTAGGCCAGGGCCACGATGGGCCGGAGCCCCTTCACGCGGGGGAGAAGGCGGTCGTAAAAACCGCTGCCGTAGCCCACCCGCCGCCCTTCGGGGTCGAAGGCGACGCCGGGGACGACCAGGAGGTTCGCCTCCTGGACGGGCACCTGCTCCCCGGCCGCCGGCTCGGGTATGCCCCTGAAGCCGGGGGCCATGTCCTCAAGCCCTTCGATGCGGTGCAGGGCAAGCCGTCCTTCCACAAGGTCCACGCGGGGCAGGAGGACTTCCTTGCCCGCGGCCAGTGCTTCCATGATGATGCCCAGGGTGTCCACCTCGGTCCTGAAGGACGCGTAGAGGGCAACGCGCTCCGCGCCGCGGAAGGCCGGAAGGGCCAGGAGGCGCTCCTTGATGAGGGAGTCCTTGAGCTGGCGAACCCGAAGGGGGATGGCCTTCCGCCTCTCCAGGGCCTCGCGCCGTATGGAGCGCTTCAGCTCAGCCGGCGGGTTCAAGGCGCTCTTCAATTCTCTTTACCATCCCCTTGACTTCCTCAACCAGGGCGGGCGCAGCCTCGTAGGCCGGGGCGGCCGCCATGTCGGACTCCATGATGGCGTGGTCGAAGCCGATGGAGCCGACGAGCTCGACGCCTCCCAGGTGCTCCCTGATATAGGCGACGTCCGCCTCCGAGCGGACCTTGTTGGCCACGGCGAAGACTTTTCGCACGCCCAGGCCCGCGGCCAGCTTCTTCACCGTCAGCGCGGTCTGGATGCTCCGGTGCCCCGGCTCCACGACCACGATGAAGGCGTCCATGGCCTCCGACGTCCCCCGGGTCAGATGCTCGATGCCCGCTTCCATGTCCAGGACCACCACGTCGTCCCTCTCCACCACGAGGTGCCGGAGGAGGCGCCTCAGGAAGACGTTCTCGGGACAGTAGCAGCCGCTTGCGGCCTCCTTGGACTTGCCGGTGATGATGAGGGTCACCCCGTCAAACCGATAGCCCACCTCCTCGGGGATGTCGTCCACCCGGGGGTTCAGGCGGAAGACTCCCCCGGAGGTCCCGGGGCGCGCCCCGGTCCTCTCCTCGATGAGCTCGACCATCTCGGCTACGGGGCGGAGGCGCTCTATCTCCGCCTCCGAGAGGCCGAAGGCCGATGCGAGGTTGGCATCGGGGTCGGCGTCAACGGCGAGCACCTTTTTCCCTTCCCGTGCGAAAATATGACTCAGAGTCGCGGCCAGGGTGGTCTTCCCCACGCCACCCTTGCCGGTGACGGCGATTTTCACCCCCCATAGTAACATTTTGGCTAAAATAGTGTAAATACTTGCGGGGTTTGCTGGATTCCCCGGTCAAGCCGGGCAGTGAGGGAGGAAGGTTCGCCTCTTTCACTCGTTTGCTTCTTTCATTTCGTTGAGATGCCCTCCGGGAGACTCGTCTCGACGGATGCGGCATGAAACGGGCTGCGCAGTTTGCTCCCGGCCCGGCCTTGGACGAAACCCCTTGAAAAAATGGGGAAACCATGTGTATTCTAATAAATTACCCTCCGAAGGGACGCCATGGCGAGGAAACAGGAAAAAGAGCTGGGGAAGCTGAGGGAGCAGATAGACGGGATTGACGACGAGATTCTGGAGGCTCTGAACCGCCGGGCGCGCCTGGTGCTGGAGGTGGCCAAGATAAAGCACCACATGAACGCGCGGCTTTACGTGCCCGACCGGGAGAAGGACGTCATCCAGAGGCTCCAGAAGCAGAACCCCGGCCCGTTCCCCAACGACGCCCTGAAGCACCTGTTCAGGGATATCATGTCGGCCTCCCTGTCTCTGGAGGAGGCCCTCCGGGTGGCCTTCCTTGGGCCCCCCGCCACGTTTACGCACCTGGCGGGCCAGAGGCATTTCGGCTCCTCCGTGCACTTTGTGCCCTACGGCAGCGTGAAGGAAATATTCCAGGCCGTGGACGCCGGGAAGGCGGACTTCGGCATCGTGCCCATCGAGAACTCCAACGAGGGCATCGTGAGCCATACTCTGGACATGTTCATGGACTACGACCTCAAGATACACGCCGAGGTGATGCTGGAGGTCTCCCACAACCTTCTGTCCAAGGCCGGCAAGGCCGAGGACATCAAGAAGATATACTCCCATCCCCAGGCGGCCGCCCAGTGCAGGGAATGGCTGGAGGCACACATGCCCGGCATCCCGGTGCTGGAGGCCTCAAGCACCTCCCGGGCCGCGGAGATAGCCGCCGAGAACACGGATGCCGCCGCCATAGCCAGCGAGCTGGCCGCCCGCATGTACGACCTGTACTTCGTGGAGAAGCACATAGAGGACTCCCGCAAGAACGTCACCCGCTTCCTGGTCATCGCCGGGGAGAGCCCGCCCCCGACGGGGAAGGACAAGACCTCCATCATGTTTTCGGTGAAGGACAGGCCCGGGGCGCTCTTCGACATCCTGACGCCGTACAAGCGAGCCGGGATAAACCTGACCAAGATAGAGTCCAGGCCCTCGAAGCGGAAAGCCTGGGAGTATATCTTCTTCGTGGACATGGAGGGCCACGTGGAGGACGAGAGGGTTCGCCGCGCCATCGAGGAGATGAAGGAGGGGTGCCTCTTCCTGAAGGTCCTGGGCTCCTACCCCTGTGGAGAATGAAGCATGCTCAAGGTGCCTGAGTACATAGCGGAGCTGAAGCCCTACGTGCCGGGAAAGCCCGTCGAGGAGCTGGAGCGCGAGCTGGGGATAAAGGACTCCGTGAAGCTTGCCTCGAACGAAAACCCCCTGGGCCCCTCGGAGAAGGCCCTGGAGGCCATCGACGAAAGGCTTCTCCGGTCGCTCAACAGGTATCCCGACGGCGGGGGATATTATCTCAAGGAGGCCCTGGCTCAGCGCCTGGGGGTGGCCGAGGAGGAAATCATCCTCGGAAACGGCTCCAACGAGCTTCTGGACGTGGCCGTCAGGACCTTCATGAAGCCCGGAGAAAACGCCGTCATGGCCTGGCCCTCCTTCGTGGTCTACCCCATGTCCGTGCAGGCCCAGGGGGGCACGGCTACGATGGTGCCTCTCACGGACTTCCGCCACGACCTGGAGGCCATGGCGCTGGCCGTTACTCCGGAGACGAAGATTATTTTTATCGCCAACCCCAACAACCCCACGGGGACCATCAACACGGCCGCGGAGCTTGACGCCCTGATGGCCCGGGTGCCGGAGGACGTCCTCGTGGTGCTGGACGAGGCGTATTACGAATACGTGACCGGAACGTCCTACGCCGACAGCATGAAGCACTTCCGGGCCGGGAGGAACGTCCTTGTCCTGCGGACGTTCTCGAAGATATACGGGCTGGCCGGCCTGCGCGTGGGCTACGGCATCGCCCGGTGGGAAATCCTCGCCGAGATGAACAAGGTGCGGGAGCCCTTCAACACGTCCACGGTGGCCCAGGCCGCCGCCCTGGCCGCCCTGAGGGACGAGGAGCACGTGGGCCGCTCCCGCAGAATCAACGGGGAGGGGAAGGAATTTCTTTACGGGGAGCTCGGCTCCCTCGGGGTGCGATACGTGCCCACGGAGGCCAACTTCGTCTACATGTTCGTCCAGGACGCCCGGAAGACGTACGAGGCGCTTCTCATGAGGGGGGTCATCGTCCGGCCCATGGGCCCGGAGGCCCTGAGGGTGACGGTAGGGCTGCCGGAGGAGAACAGGCGCTTTGTGGCGGCTCTCGGAGAAACGCTCAAGGAGAGGAGATAAATGGACATCATCGTACTCAGGCCCGAAGCCACCAGAAAGGACATCCGGGACATCGAGAAGAAGCTCGAAGGCTGGGGGCTCGGGACCAACGTGGTCATAAAGGGGACCGAGAGGACCATCATAGGCGTCAAGGGAGATACCTCGCGGGTGACGCCGGAGCAGGAAGACGCGGTGCGCGTGATGGACGGGGTGGAAGAGGTCATGCGCATCATCAAGCCCTACAAGCTGGCGAGCCGGGAGTTCCAGAAGAGCGACTCCCACATCCGTGTGAAGCGGTCGACCCTGGGAGGGAGGAAGGTCCAGGTCATCGCCGGTCCCTGCTCTGTGGAAAACAGGGGCATGCTCATGGATATCGCCCGGAAGGTGAAGGCCGCCGGCGCGGCCTTCATCCGGGGCGGCGCGTTCAAGCCGCGGACCTCGCCCTATTCGTTCCAGGGGCTGGGTGAGGAAGGCCTTCAGTACCTGAAGGAAGCGGGAGAGGCCACGGGCCTTCCGGTGGTGACCGAAGTCATGGACCCCCGCGACATGGACGTGGTGGTCAAGTACGCCGACGTCATCCAGATAGGCACGCGGAACATGCAGAACTTCAGGCTCCTCCTGGAGGCGGGCCTCACCAGGAAGCCGGTCCTCCTGAAGAGGGGCCTTTCGGCCACCATCAGCGACTGGCTCATGGCGGCCGAGTACATCATGAGCAACGGAAACCCCAAAGTAATCCTCTGCGAGCGGGGCATACGGACCTTCGAGACCAGCACCCGCAACACCCTGGACCTGAGCGCCGTGCCCGTTCTCAAGCAGCTCACCCACCTTCCGGTCATTGTGGACCCCAGCCACGGCGTGGGTAAGTGGGACCTGGTGCTTCCCATGTCCCGTGCGGCCGTGGCGGCCGGGGCGGACGGCCTCATGGTGGAAGTCCACAACAAACCTGAGGAGGCCCTCTCCGACGGCGAGCAGTCCCTCACGCCCGCCGCCTTCAGCTCCCTGATGCGCGCCCTGAGGCCCGTGGCCAAGGCCGTGGGGAGGGCCATCTGAGCACAAAAAGGCTGGGGAGAGTGGCCGTTCTGGGAGTGGGGCTCCTGGGGGCTTCCTTCGCCAGGGCGCTCAGGAAGCATTCCCTGGCGGAGCATGTCTCGGGCACCGGCCGGAGAGAGGAGAACCTCAGGCGGGCAAGGGACCTGGGCTACATAGACTCCTACAGCCTCTCCCCGGAGGAGGCCTGCCAGGACGCCGACCTGGTGGTGCTGGCCGCGCCGGTGGAGAGCTTCACGGCGCTGGCACGCAAGATAGCCCCGGCCCTCAAGAAGGGCGCTCTGCTCATCGACGTGGGAAGCGTGAAGGGCCGCTTGGTCAGGGAGCTCGAGGGCCTGATGCCTGAGGGGGTGAGCTTCGTCGGCTGCCATCCCATCGCCGGCAGTGAGCGCTCGGGCATCGATGCGTCGAGCGCGGAGCTTTTCGAGGGCGCTTTCTGTGTCGTCACCCCCACGGAGCGCACTCCGGGCGAGGCGATTGAGGACGTCGTACGGTTGTGGCGGACCCTGGGGGCACAGGTGGAGGTGCTCGACCCCGAGGTGCACGACAGGGTCTACGCCGTCCTGAGCCACTTCCCGCACGCGGCGGCGTACGCCCTGGCGGCCGGGGCGGGGAGGCTTCGGGAGGAGCACTGGAAGTTTGCCGGGCAGGGCTTTCTGGACGCGACACGCATCGCCCTGAGCTCGCCGGAGCTCTGGAGCAATATCTGTCTTCTGAACAGGGAGAATCTCCTCGCCTGCATGGAGGCCTTCCGCTCCGACATGGATGATATCCGGGGTTGTCTGGACAGGAGCGACCTGGAGGGGCTGAAGAGGATTTTCGAACGGGGACGGGACGTGAGGCAGGGCCTTGGAGATTGAGCTCAGCAGGGCTCCGGCCATCCGGGGCGAGCTCATCCCGCCCCCGGACAAGTCCATCTCCCACCGCGCCCTCATGCTCGGGGCGATAGCCCGGGGCGAAAGCGTGGTGAGGAACTTCCTCCGCTCGGCGGACACCCTGAGCACGATGAACGCCTTCCGCACCCTGGGAGTGGAAATCGAGGACCGTGGAGACGAGGTCCGCCTCAAGGGCAGGGGGCTTCACGGCCTCAAGGAGCCCCTTTCGGTTATCGATTGCGGCAACTCCGGCACCACCATGCGGCTTCTGGCGGGCCTTCTGGCCGGAAACCCCTTCCTGGGCATCCTTTCCGGCGACGCGTCCCTTTCCGTGCGGCCCATGAGGCGCGTCATAGACCCTTTGAGCGGGATGGGCGCGCGCATCATGGCCCGGGGCGGGGACCGCTATCCGCCCATGGCCGTCCGGGGCGGGGACCTGAAGGGCATCCGCCATGCCCTGCCGGTGGCAAGCGCTCAGGTGAAGTCTTCCCTTCTCCTGGCCGGCCTCTACGCCCGGGGCGAGACCGAACTGGTGGAGCCCGCGGCCTCGCGGGACCACACCGAGAGGATGCTCCGTGCCTCGGGGGCGGACATCTCGGTTGAGGGCCGCACCATAAGGGTCGGAAGCGGCCGGGAGCTTTCTCCCCTGGAGGTGGACGTACCCGGCGATTTCTCCTCGGCGGCCTTTTTCATAGCGGCCGCGGTGCTCGTGGAGGGCTCCGAGCTCATCATACGAAACGTGGGCCTCAACCCCACAAGGACGGGTTTTCTGGATGCTCTGAGAAAAATGGGGGCCCATGTGGAAAGAGCCCGTGAGCGTGAGGTCTCCGGGGAGCCGGTGGCCGACCTTATCGTAAGGAGCTCCCCCCTGAGGGCCATAGAGGTGGGGGTGGACGAGATACCGGCGATGATAGACGAGTTTCCCATCCTGGCCGTGGCCGGAGCCAGGGCGGAGGGGACGACCGTCATACGGGGGGCCGGGGAGCTGAGGGTGAAGGAGTCAGACAGAATCCATGCCATGGGCCAGGGCCTTTCGGCCATGGGCGTCAAGGTGGAGGAGCTTGACGACGGGCTTCGCATTGACGGGCCGGGCCGCCTTCGGGGCGCCCCCGTCAAGAGCTTCGGGGACCACCGGATAGCCATGGCCCTGGCCGTGGCATCGCTGGTGGCGGAGGGCTCCACGGTTATCGAAGGCGCCGAGGCGGTGGACATTTCCTTCCCCGGATTTTTCGAGTCCCTCAGGCGGCTGGCCCACTGATGGGAAGGGTAGTGGCCATCGACGGCCCGTCGGGGGCGGGCAAGAGCACCGTTGCCCGCAGGGTAGCGGGGGAGCTGGGGTTTGACTACCTGGACACCGGGGCCCTTTACCGCGCGGTGGCATTGGGCCTTACGCGGCGGGCAGTGCGTCCCGAGGACACGGACCAGAGGCTCGGGGAGGCCCTTCAGGAGCTTCGGGTAGAGTTCAAAGACGGCAGGGTTTATCTCGACGGCGAGGACGTCTCCGGTGAGATAAGGACCCCGGAGATAGGCCATTATTCCTCCGTCTTCTCGGCCCGCAAGCCGGTGCGGGAGTTTCTCCTGCCGGTGCAGAAACGCGCCGGGGAGAGGGGCGGCCTGGTGGCCGAGGGCAGGGACATGTCTACCGTGGTTTTTCCCCGCGCATGGAGGAAATTCTACCTGGACGCCTCCGTGGAGGCGCGCACCCGGAGGCGGTACGAGCAGCTCCGGGAGGCGGGAAACCCCGTGAGCATGGAGCGGGCCGGAGAGGACGTCATCGGGAGGGACGAGCGGGACTCCGAGCGGGCCCACTCCCCCCTGAGGGTGGCCGGGGACGCGGTATACATCGACACGTCGGACTTGGGGGTCGAGGAGGTCGTGGCAAGGGTGCTCGAGGAGATTGCCAGGGGGTGAGCAATGCTCTTTTATAAGCTCTCCCGGGCGGTTCTTCTTTTGTTTTTCAAGCTTTATAACCGGATTGAGGTCCTGGCCCGGGAGCGGGTGCCCGGGGAGGGAGGGGTGATTGTTGCGGCGAACCACGAGAGCTACCTGGACCCCCCCGTCCTGGGGGTGGCCCTGCGGAGGCGCGCGACCTTCATGGCCAAGGAGGAGCTTTTCCGCATCCCCGTCCTGGGCAGGGTCATCAAGCTCTGGTCCCTGCCCGTCAGGCGCGGGAGCCCCCGGCCCTCCGTCATCAAGGATGCCGTGCGCGTCCTCCGCGAGGGAGGGCTCGTGGTCATCTTTCCCGAAGGGGGAAGGCATTCCGGAGGAAATACCGACCTCAAGCGGGGGATGGAGATGCTGGCGAGGCTGAGCGGGGCCACTGTGGTGCCCGCCTTCATCGAGGGGACCGGGCGGGTTCTGCCGGTGGGCTCTGTAATCGTGAGGCCCTCGA
>JARRLN010000069.1 GCA_037386965.1 Nitrospirota bacterium | reverse complement strand
TTTGAGCTATGGGATTCCTTTATGACAAAGGTGCGTCCCTCTGGATGGACGCGGCACTTTATTTCTTCACGGCACTCCTGGCCTTTCTGCTCCTGGTGGAATTCCTCAAGGAGTGGCGCGTGCTCTACCGCGCGGGAGCGGAGCACCCCGTCGTGCTCATCCTCAAGAGAACTCTGGGCCGCGTTCTGGGCCCGGTGGCGGACCTCGTCTCACGGGGAGCGGACCCCCTGGCGGCCAGGAAGCTCCTGGGGCGGCCCGTCTGGATTTTCTGGGACGTCCGGTGGTCTTCCTACGGCATAAACTCCGGCAAGCTGAGGGACGTCCTCCCCCGGGAGGACGGGGAGCAGGCCCTTCTCATTCAGCTCTCCCGGCCCATCAAGGTCTATTCCGGCACCAACCCCGTCAGAATAAACGCCATCCTCTTCGAGCCCTCGGCCGGCTCCCTGAGCCCGCTGCGTTACCGCATGAGCTCCGTCAGGGGAAAGATAGTCCCCGCAGGAAACCCCGAGGAGTTCGCCCGGGTCCTGGGCGCAAAACATCTGGTAAGCTGCCGCGTGGCGTTTCTTTAATGCCCCCGGGGATTCGGGCGGCGGCCCGAAGGAGGCAAGGGCGGTTCAGCGGCCCCGGGCCCCGGGCTTGTGATGCCCGTGGTGGGTGTCCTTCTTGACGGTGCTGGCCTGGGGGCCTTTCTCCCCCTCTTCCTCCTCGAAGCGCACTTCGTCGCCCACCCGGAGGCTCTCGAAACCATCCAGGACGCTGTTCTTGTGGAAGTATATCTCCCTGCCCCCGAACTCCCGGATAAAGCCGTAACCCCCTTCGGGAAAGAGCTTCGCCACCGTGCCGTGGGGATGGGCCTCGTGGGTCTTTATCTCGTGGCGCTCCACCCGGGAGTACTCCTCCAACTGCCGCTCGGCCGCCTCGAAGCTGTCCTTGAGGGCGATGAAGATGTCTTCGTGGGCGTGGCGGCGGGGGTGCTCCCTGGTGACCACCAGCTTTCTCCCCGGCACCAGAAGCTCCACCTGGATGTGATAGAGGTTGCCCTCGCCGTGGCGCCTGTGGGGCTCGTCCACGACGACGCGGCAGCTCAACATGCCCGCGTAATAGCGGTCGAGCCTCTCCGCCCTCTTGGCTATCTCGGCCTCCACGGCCTCGCTCTTGAGGCCCTCCCGCTTGTAGACTACCTCCACCGGCACCGGCATAATAATGATGCTATCAAGCGCCAAACCCCCTGTCAACACCGGCCAGCCGGCAGGCCACGGCCTGTCCGATAGAACCTTGGAGCGACCTACTCGTGGAAACGTTTGGACAACGTTTCAATCGTGATAAAAAAAGGGGACTGGTCCCTCTCCAACGTCATTCCCCGACTTGATCGGGGAATCCAGTCTTTTCAAGGATTTCCGGATTGTCCGGTCAAGCCGGACAATGACAGATACATTTGAGACGCCACACTATCTGCGGCAGCGTTTTTTAAGAAGCATTTCAATATGAGAGGAGAAAGGGGGACTGGTCCCCGGGACTGGTCCCCCGGGCGCGGCCCGGAACGACAGGCACGGCCTGAGCGATAGGACATTGAAGCGGCTTGCTCGTGGAAATGCTTAGGAAACGTTTCAACGTTGGCGGAAGGTGAAGTGGAAGAGCCCTGCTGCCAGCGCCACGGAGAAGGCCAGGAGGAGATAGAGGTTGCCGTAGAGGGCGCCCTCTGGAGGGGTGAGGGGGTTCAGGGAAAAGCCCGTCGTCCCGAGGTCAAGGAGGCGGCCCAGGAGGGCCGCGCTCAGGGCCCCGGAGGTGAAGAAGAACATGTTGAACACCCCCATCCCGATGCCCGAGGGCACGGCCTTCCCGCGGCTTTCGCCGGAGAGTCCCGAGAGGGTCTCGGCCACGGCGTGGGCCACCGAGGATTGGGTGAAGGCGAACCCCACGTAGGAGACCACGAGGGCCAGGGCTACGCGCGAGGCGGGAAGGCCGGCCAGGGAGCTCAGGAGCAGAAAGCCCAGGACCAGGAGCAGGAGCCCCATGTAGACCACCGGCACGCTCCCCACCCGGTCGGCAAGCTTCCCTCCGGCCGTGCCCAGCAGAGCGGCGCTCAGAGCCCCGGGGAACATGGTAAGCCCTATGTCTTCAGCCCGAAGGCCGTTAAGGGCCCTGAGCATGATGGGCGTCACGAATATGAAAGCAAAGACCGTGCCCATGGCCAGGAAGGCCGTAAGCACCGCACCGAGGTACCGCCGGTTCCGGAAGACCGCGGGCGTGAGGAACTTCCCCTCCCCTCGCCGAATGTGAAGCCCGAAGAGCAGAAGGCAGAGGAAGGAGGCCGGAAGCAGCGCCCAGACGCCCTCGGTGACGAAGACCAGAAGGGCCGACACCCCGGCCCAGAGCAGAGCCGCGCCGGGAAGGTCGAACCGGCGCCCCTCTTTCTCCTCGTGGGGCAGGATGCGGCGGAAAAAGGGGATGGTTATCAGGGTGACGGTGCAGAGGAGAAAGAGATAGCGCCAGTGAAACATGCCCGTCACGTACCCGCCCAGGATGGGGCCGGCCCCGGAGGCCAGCGCCACCGTCGAGGCGAGCACGCCGAGGACCCGTCCCCTCAAGCCCGGGGGAAAGTAATGGGTGGCTACCAGCATGGACAGGGTGGGGACGGCCGCCCCGCCGCTGGCCTGAAACACCCGGCCCGCCACTACCAGGGGGTACCACCGGGCAAGGAAGCCCAGCAGGGAGCCCGCGCTCATCAGCACGAGGGCCACGGTGATGAGGGTCCTGACGGGATACAGGTCGGCCAGTTTTCCGTAGGTCACCGTGCCCACGGCAAAGACGATGATGTAGGAGGTCATCACCCAGCTCACCCCGGAGGGCAGAAGGCCGAACTGGGCCGCGATGTCCGGGACCGCGACGTTGAACGTCGTGCTGTTCAGGACAGAGAAGAAAACGACGAAGCCCAGAAGACGGGTGAGCCGCCGCTGCTCGGACGTGCGGGTGAGGGGGGCCCTGTGCTCCTTCATCCGGGGCGCCCGGCTACCTGCCCCTCAGGGAGTAGAGGCCCTTCAGAAGGAGGAGGAGCCAGGGGATTCCGTGCAGGAGGAGGTCGAACCAGTCCAGGGGCCTCACGAGCTTGCCCCGGAAGAGCATCTGGAGCTTCTCCCAGATGTGCGGGGGTTTGTACGGTGCCAGCCCCAGCGTAAGGCAGAGGATGATGACGATGTCCCAGGTGAGCTTCTCCATGAATTTTTCCATGCCGCCTATTATAGCGGGGGCGGAAGGGATAAATTCACCCGCCCGCCGCGAAGGCCCTCAAAAGGGCCGGGTCGAACCGCTCCGCCCAGCAACCGGGACGGCGGCGTTTCCTGAGGGCCCGGCCGAGCCGCGAGAGGAAGGCCCGGCGGGGGATTTCCCGCGCGCCCATCCTTTTCAGGTGTTCGGTACTCACCTGGCAGTCGATGAGGTCGAAACCCCATCGCTCCAGGTGCCCGGCCAGGGCCAGGAGGGCCACCTTGGAGGCGTCGCTTCTCAGGCTGAACATGCTCTCGCCGAAGAACGCCCCTCCCAGGGCCACCCCGTAAAGGCCTCCCGCCAGATGCCCGCCCGTCCAGGCCTCCACCGAGTGGGCGTGGCCCTGCTCGTGCAGGCGCGTGTAGGCCTCCCGCATCTCGCGGGTAATCCAGGTGCTCCCGTCCCTCCGCCCGTGCACGCCGGCACACGCGCCGATAACCTCGGCAAAGGCCCTGTCCATGCTCACGGCGAAGGCCCCTTTCCTCAGGGTCTGCCTGAGACTCCGGGAGACCTTGACCTCCCGGGGAAAAAGCACGAGCCGCGGGTCCGGCGACCACCACAGGATGGGCGTGCCTTCGGAGTACCAGGGGAATATCCCCCTGCGGTATGCCTCGAGGAGGCGCTTTACCGAAAGGTCGCCGCCCACGGCCAGAAGCCCGTCGGGCTCGGCCAGTTCCGGCGGCGGAAAGGCTATATCCTCAGAGAGCAGAAAGACCGGCATGGGATACATGCATTATACCCCGGGAGGCCGCACCAGAGGGCTTGACGGGAAAGGCATGCGTCTTATAAAGAAGTATGGCGCACGCGAAAGAAGGAAGGCCGGGAGAAAGAACGCTGCGGGCCGCCGCCCGGGGGCACCTGTGCCCCTTTTCACAAGAGCTTGAAACGTTACCGCAAGCAAGCCGTTTCAAAGCCTGGTCGCTCCAGGCTGTGCCTGGCGGGCCGCGCCCGCGCCCGCCTGGAGGGAGCCGGCGGGGAAAGAGTATAATTAATGGTGAAGCCGTTGAGGCTTTAAAGCGCGGTGGCCCAAGAGGGACGGGGGCTCTCCGGAAGGATGCCCTTTCATTGCCTCGGCCTTAATGAGCCCATAAGAAAATCGAATATCCCGTCGGCCCTTTCGGTCTTGACATGGGCGCGGGCAGGGGTTTATTATGGCTTTGGCGTTTTGACCCTCGCCACCGCTTTCTCAAGAAAAACAAGGTGGACATGGCATTAGCGACCTTTAAAGGCGGCATTCATCCGCCCGGCAGGAAAGAGCTTTCAAAGGCTCACCCGATAGAGCGGGCCAAGCCTCCCAAGCAGGTGGCCGTTCCTCTGAGCCAGCACATCGGCGCCCCGTGCAAGCCCGTGGTGAAGCCTGGAGACACCGTCAAGCTGGGCCAGGTGGTGGGAGAGGCGGAGGCATTTGTCTCCGCACCCGTACACGCCTCGGTCTCCGGCAAGGTCAGGGCCATCGCCGAGTACCCCAACCCCATGGGCCGCCTGGTGCCCTGTGTCGTCATCGAAAGCGACGGCGAGGACGCCTGGGTCGACCTGGTGGAGGACGCCGATTACCTCAGCCTCTCGCCCGAGAGGATAAAGGAGAAGATCAGGCAGGCCGGCATCGTGGGCATGGGAGGGGCGACCTTCCCCACGGCGGTGAAACTCTCTCCTCCCAAGGAGAAGCCCGTGGACGTGGTGATGCTCAACGGCGCGGAGTGCGAGCCCTATCTTACCGCGGACTACCGCCTGATGATGGAGCGGCCCGGGGAGGTGCTGGAGGGCCTGAAGATACTCATGCGCGCCCTGGGCGTAAAGAAGGGTTTTGTGGGCATCGAGGACAACAAGCCCGACGCCGTGGAGGCCATGAGGGAGGCCGCGGCCTCCCTGGCGGACGTGGAGGTCTGCCCCCTGGAGGTCAAGTATCCCCAGGGCGCGGAGAAGATGCTCATAAAGGCCATCACCGGACGGGAGGTTCCCAACAAGGGAGGGCTTCCCATGGACGTGGGCGTGGTGGTGCAGAACGTCGGGACGGCCTTGGCCATCCATAACGCAGTCCGTTACGGCAAGCCCCTCGTCGAGCGCGTTGTCACCGTCACGGGCCGGGGAGTGGCCGAGCCCAGAAACCTGATGGTCCGGGTGGGGACCATGGTCTCCGAGGTCATCGAGCAGTGCGGCGGCCTCACGGAGGCCGCCAAGGTCATCTCCGGCGGCCCCATGATGGGCTTTGCCCTTTCCACGCTGGAGATGCCCGTCACCAAGGGGACGTCGGGCCTGCTTGCCCTCACGGAGGGCGAGGTCGTCCATGCCCGGGACTTCAAGCCCTGCATCCGTTGCGGCCGGTGCGTGGACATCTGCCCCATGGGCCTCATGCCGTCCATGCTCAGCGTTCTCTCGGAGGCCGGCCAGTACGAGGAGTGCAAGGATTACAACCTGTTCGACTGTTTCGAGTGTGGCTCCTGCGCGTATGTGTGCCCGTCGAAGCGGCCCATCGTGCAGTTCGTGCGGCTTGCCAAATCCATGACCAAGCCCGGATAAGGAGAGAGATGGAAGCGGCCAAGAGCCCCAGAGAGCTTATCGTCTCCGTCAGCCCTCACGTCAAGAGCGAGGACTCGGTGGCGAAGATCATGTGGACGGTGAACCTGTCCCTGCTGCCGGCGTTCGCCGGCTCGGTGTACTTCTTCGGCTGGAGGGCCCTGTACGTCACCGCTCTGTGCATCGTGGCCGCCCTGTTCGGCGAGTGGCTGGTGGAGAAGCTCACCAGCCGTCCCATGACCCTCTCGGACGGAAGCGCGTTTCTCACGGGCCTGCTCCTGGGGATGAACCTTCCCCCCTCGTCCCCCGCCTACATCGCCATCATCGGCTCGCTCGTGGCGGTGATGGTGGCGAAGCAGATGTTCGGGGGACTGGGGTTCAACATCTTCAACCCGGCCCTGATGGGCAGGGCCTTCGTGCTCATCACCTGGCCCCGGGCCATGACCACCTGGACGGCCCCGGTGGCCAGCCTGGGCGCCGTGGACGCCCAGACGACGGCCACCCCCCTGGGGCTCCTCAAGGAAGAGGGGCTGCACAAGCTGCTGGAGGTCTTCGGGAGCAAGTCGGCGCTGTACATGCACCTGTTCGTCGGCAACAGGGCGGGAAGCCTGGGGGAGACCTCGGTCCTGCTTCTGCTTATCGGGGCGGCCATTTTACTTTTGAAGAGATACATCACCTGGCACATCCCCCTGTCCTTCGTGGCCACGGTGGGGGTGCTTACCTGGATATTCGGCACCAACCCCGAGACGGGCGGCCTGGCCCTCTTCGGCGGCGACCCGCTCATCCACCTCATGAGCGGCGGCCTCATCCTGGGGGCCTTCTTCATGGCCACCGACTACGTCACCGTGCCCACCATCAAGGCCGGGCAGGTCATCTTTGGCGTGGGCTGCGGCATTCTCACCGTCATTATCCGCCTTTGGGGCGGGTTCCCCGAGGGCGTGATGTTTTCCATCCTGCTCATGAACTGCTTCGCCCCCCTCATCGACCGGAGGATGCGCAGCCGCATCTTCGGGTACCGCAAGGTGGAGGCCGCATGACAACGAAAGACCTCATAAAAATCACCTTGAACCTGGTCATCGCCTACATCGTGGGGGGCGTGCTCCTGGGGTTCGTCTACGGCAAGACCTCTCCCATCATCTTCCAGAAGAACAAGGAGGAGAAGGAGGCCGCCCTCAAGCAGATGATGCCCATGCACCTCATCATGAACGTGCCGGAGGCCTACGTCCCGGAGGTCAAGAAAATCGTGCCGGCCCTGGGCCCCGTGGCCACCTCCCAGGCCGCGGACAACCAAGTGACGCTGAACGCCCGGGTCAATATGTACCAGGACACCCAGGAGAAGCTCATCAAGCGCCTGAAGAAGAAGTTCGACGCCCGGGACCTGGAGGAGTTCTCCGGAAACAAGGTCGAAAAGGCCGGCGACTGGGAGGTCCACGAACAGCACGCCGAATATTACAAAGTCTTCCGGGACGGAGCGCTCGAGGGGTACATCGTGCAGACCTTCGGAAAGGGATATTCAAGCTACATAAACATCCTGGTGGCCCTGGACCGGGACTTCACCGTGCAGAAGATCAGCATCCTTCATCATGCCGAGACCCCGGGGCTGGGCGACGATATCACACTGCCCTGGTTCAAGGACCAGTTCAGGGGCAAGGACATGGGGCATCTCGAGGTGATAAAGGGCGAGACGAAGGACAAGATTCAGGCCATCACCGGGGCGACCATATCCTCCCGGGCGGTGACCAACGCGGTGCGCGACGCCGTCTCGCTGGCTGAGAAAAAATTCGGAAGCGGCGCCGGGGCCGTCGCCGAGGGAGGGTCGTCCGATGGCCACTGACATGACCAACTGGCAGCTTATCAAAAACGGCATCTTCGCCGAAAACACCATCTTCAAGCTCGCCATCAGCCTCTGCCCGGCCATCGCCGTGACCAACAGCGTCAAGAACGGGTTCTTCATGGGCGTGGCCGTTCTGGCCGTGCAGACACTGGTCAACGGCACGGTGGGGGCCCTGCGCAACTACATCCACCCCCGCATCCGCATCCCCATCTTCATGCTCATCATCTCCGGCTGGGTCTCGGTCATCGACATGACCATGGCGGCGTTCGTCCGGGACGTCTACCGGGAGGTGGGGCTGTACATCGAGCTGATCGTGGCCTTCGCCTCCATCCTGGCCCACGCCGAGACTTTCGCGAGCAAGAACAAGACCGTCCCCAGCATCTTCGACGGCATCGGCATGGGCACGGGGTTTCTGGTGGCCCTGGTCATCATCAGTTTTTTCAGGGAGCTTCTGGGGAAGGGCACGGTCTGGAATTTCCCCATCGTGCACTTCAAGCCCATGCTCATCATGATTCTGCCCACCGGGGGCTTTATCGCCGTGGGCTTCCTCATCGGCTTTTTCAACTGGATTGAGATGCGCTTCTTCGGCGGCAAGGGCGCCACGAGCGGCGGCGGCCACCACTAAGGAGGAGACGGATGGGAGAGTTCAGCAAACTGTTTGAGCTGTTTCTGGCGGCCTCACTCATAAACAACTTCGTGTTCACGAGGTTTCTGGGGCTGTGCATCTTCTTCGGCGTTTCCAAGAAGATGGAGACCGCCGTGGGGATGAGCGTCACCTTTACGGCGGTGATGGTCATCTCGGCCGCCCTGTCGTGGCTTATCTGGACGTATGCCATGGTGCCCCTGGGGCTTCAGTTTCTGAAGATAGTCGTCTTCATCGGCGTCGTGGCCGCCTTCGTGCAGGCCTCCGACACCATCCTGAGGAAAATCTCCCCCGGGCTATACTACAAGCTGGGGGTCTACCTGGCCCTCATCGCCACCAACTGCATCATCCTGGCCGTCCCCCTCATCAACGCCGGGGAGCACTACAGCTTTCTGGAAAGCCTCGCCTTCGGCCTGGGCTCGGGCCTGGGTTTCGCCCTGGCCCTTATCATCATGGCCAGCATCCGGGAGCGGCTTGAGCTGGCCCAGGTGCCCCGGCCCTTCAGGGGCACGGCCATGGCCTTTGTGACGGCGGCCCTTATCGCGCTGGCCTTCACGGGCTTCTCCGGGCTCATCACCCTGTAGGAAAGGGCAGGGTTTTTATAGTAAAATATATAAAGGCCTTTTCGTAAGCGAGGGAGCACGCCATGCATGAAGCCCAAAGCATACTAAACGCCGTTATGGACATGGTCCACGCCGTGGGCCATCTGGTGCCCCAGGCCGGCGTGGGCGGGGGCATCGAGGCCAAGGAATCCGTGGACATGATTCCGCTGGTGAAGTTTACCCTGATATTCGTGGCCTCGGTGGCCGGCCTGTTCGGACTGGGGCTGGCGCTGACCGCACGGCGCTTCGCGGTGAAGATAGACCCCCGGATAGAGGAGGTCAAGGGAGTGCTGGCCGGCGCCCACTGCGGGGCCTGCGGGTACCCCGGCTGCGAGCAGTACGCCGAGGCGGTGGTCAAGAACCCCGACGTGCCGCCCAACCTGTGCACGCCGGGGGGCAAGAGGGCCACGGAGGCCGTGGCGCGCATCACCGGCAAGATACCGGAGGTCACCGAGCCCAAGTACGCCCGCGTCATGTGCCAGGGCTCATGGAGCAGGGCCCGGAAGGCCTTCGCCTACGAGGGAGTGGCCGACTGCCGGGCCGCGGTCCTGGCCGGCGGCGGGGACAAGTCCTGCCGCTACGGGTGCCTGGGCTACGGTACCTGCGAGAGGGCCTGCCCCTTCGGGGCCATCACCATGAGCGCGGAGCACCTGCCCGTCATAGACATGGGCAAGTGCACCGCGTGCGGCCGCTGCGCGCAGGCCTGCCCCAAGAACGTGATAGAGATACTCCCGGCGGGCAAGGCGGTCCTGGCCGCCTGCCACTCCACGGACAAGGGCGGGGTGGTCAGGAAGAACTGCGAGGTGGGCTGCATCGCCTGCGGCAAGTGCGTGAAGGTCTGCCCCTTCGACGCGCCCTCCATCGAGGACAACCTCGCCCGGATAGACCTGGAGAAGTGCCGGGTTTGCGGCCTCTGCGTGCCGCAGTGCCCCACGGGGGCCATCGCCGAGTTCCTGTCGCACAGGCCCAAGGCCTTCGTGACGGAGAAGTGCATCGGCTGCCAGAAGTGCACCAAGATATGCCCCGTGGACGCCCCCAGCGGCGAGAAGAAGAAGATGCACGTCATCGACCAGTCCCGGTGCATCGGCTGCGGCATCTGCACGGCCGCCTGCCCCGTACAGGCCATAGAGGGCACCTTCAACACCGCGGAGGTCATGGAGGCAGCCGCGGCCAAGAAGGCAGCCCGGGAGGCGGCCAAACAGGAGATTCCCCAGGAGGCCCCCGCCGCCTGAACGGTCCCGGAACGTGCCCGGAAACAAAAAGCCCTCCCGCATGGGAGGGCTTTTTTATGCGGAGGGTTTTACGCTTTGGGCGGCCGCTCCGGGGAGGGAGGCCTCTTTCGCCGCCTGAAGACCTCCCAGCCCAGGAAAAACCCGATGGCCACCCCCGCGCCCACCGCGCCCAGGAGCAAGAGGACACGGGAGAGCTGAAGCGACCAGGCAAGGAACTTCACTTCCACCAGGGCGGCGTTCTGGGCGATGAATACCGCGACCAGGAATATGAGGACTATGATAATCCAGCCCCGCGGCCCCATGGACACCTCTTTCGGGTTTTGGGAAAAATTATATGCCCCCACGAGGAGGAAGTAAAGACCGGGGGCACCAGTGCCTCTTTTTACAAAAGCTTGAAACGTTACCGCAAGCAAGCCGTTTCAAGGCCTGGTCGCTCCAGGCCGTGCCTGGCGGGCCGCGCCCGGGGGCACCAGTGCCCCTTTTCACAAAAGCTTGAAACGTTACCACAAGCAAGCCGTTTCAAAGCCTGGACGCTCCAGGCCATGCCTGGCGGGCCACGCCCGGGGGCACCAGTGCCCCTTTTCACAAAAGCTTGAAACGTTACCACAAGCAAGCCGTTTCAAGGCCCGGTCGCTCCAGGCCGCGCCTGGCGGACCGCGCCCACTCGCCTCAGAGGACTTCGCCGTGCCGCTCCATCATGAGCCGCACGCTTCTTTTGAAAACGGCGAACCAGGCCTCGTCCTCGGCCTGGCTGACCTCGGCGCCGACCACGAAGTCCTCCCCCTCCCGGGCGGCGTGCTTGACCACCACGGAGAGGCTCACCTCCGAGGACGGCGACTCCGGGATGCTCAGGAGGCACCGGAAGACCTCCCCCTCCCTCAGGGGCCGGTCGGTCCGGAGCTTCATGCCGTGCTCGCTGAAGTCCAGGAGCGCGGCCTCCTTGAGTCCCTCGGCCGTCTCGAGCTTGACGCCCACGTACTTGCCGTAGTAATCCGATGCCGGGTATCGGAGCTCCCGTCTGCGCTCCGAGATGGGGTAGTGCATGTTGAGGACCGGGACCAGCTCCTCCAGGCTGTCGATGACATAGTCGGCCTCCGCGAGGAGGCTGCGGTCCCGGTAGCCGTAGGTCACGGCCACCGTGGCCACCCCTGCCGCCCTGCCGGCCTCAATGTCCGTGGGGCTGTCGCCCACCATGAGGGCCTGGGCGGGGTGGACCCCGAGGGCGTCCAGGACGTACTGGACCGCCCGGGCGGAGGGCTTCTGCTCAGGGGGCGTGTCGCTGCCAGCGACGAGGTCGAAATACCCCGCCAGACCCAGCTTCTCCAGCAGCCTCACGGTCAGAGACTCCAGCTTGTTCGAAAGGACGGCCTTCTTGAGGCCGCCCAGCATCTCCAGGGTCTGCTTCACGCGGGGATAAGGGCGGGTGTAGTCGATGAGATGCGCCCTGTGGTACTCGAGAAACCGGCTAAGGGCCTCTTCCTTTTTGTCCCTGTTTTCCTCCCCCAGGGCCTTCTCAATGAGCCGCGGGAGCCCCTCGCCCACCATGGCTATCGTCTCCTGGACGGTGAGCGGGCCTCTCCCGTAGGGACCGATGGCGTCGTTCAGGGCGTTTGTGATGTCCCTGCCGGTGTCCACGAGGGTGCCGTCGAGGTCGAAGATGATGAGCTTTATGGGCATAGGGCATTATA
>JARRLN010000068.1 GCA_037386965.1 Nitrospirota bacterium | reverse complement strand
TACCTGGAGGCCTATTGGAGAGGGCCCGTCCCTTCGGTTCCCGACGTGCTTCTGGAGGCCATGCGCTACTCCCTCCTTGCGGGGGGAAAACGCTTGAGGCCCGTGCTGGCCCTGGCGTCTTACGAGGTCTGCGGCGGCCGGGCGGAGGACGTCCTGGGCTGTGCCGCCGCCCTGGAGGCCATTCACACCTACTCGCTCATCCACGACGACCTGCCGGCCATGGATAACGACGACCTCAGAAGGGGCAAGCCGACGAACCACAAGGTGTTCGGCGAGGCCGTGGCCATCCTGGCCGGGGACGGCCTGCTTTCGGAGGCCTTCCTGATGATGCTGGACGCGGAGGGCATCGGCACGGACAGGGTCCTCGCCGGGCTCCGCGAAGTGGCCCTGGCCGCCGGGCCGCGGGGCATGGTGGGGGGGCAGGTGCAGGACATCCTCTCGGAGAGTGCCGAGCCCGACCCCGAAACGCTGAGATACATCCACGAGCACAAGACCGGGGCCCTCATAGCCGCCTCCGTGCGCCTGGGCGCCATCCTGGCCGGGGCCGGCGAGGCGGAGATGGGTGCGTTGAGCGCATACGGGCGGAACCTGGGGCTTGCCTTTCAAATCATAGATGATATCCTTGATGTAAGGGGAGATGCGTCCGTCATGGGGAAGCCCGTGGGCTCCGACCAGGACAGGCACAAGATGACCTATCCCGCTCTGTACGGCATCGATGAATCCATGCGGAGGGCCGCGGAGCTCATAGCCGCCGCCGTCGAGGCCGTCGAGCCCCTGGGAGGGCGGGCCGAACACCTGGGCGAGATTGCCCGGTACATGCTGAGGAGAACGCACTGATGCACCTGAAGGACATAAAGGGACCCGAAGACATCAAGGGCCTGAGCGCAAGCGAGCTCGAAGAGCTGGCCGAGGAGATACGCCACACCATCATCACCTGCGTATCCGCCGGCGGCGGGCACCTGGCATCGAGCCTGGGCGTGGTGGAGCTGGCCATTGCCCTTCATTGCGTGTTCGATTCCCCCAGGGACAGGATCGTCTGGGACGTCGGCCACCAGTCTTACCCCCACAAGCTTCTGACGGGCCGATACGAGCGCTTTCACACCTTGAGGAAATACGGCGGGCTCGGAGGCTTTCCGCGGGTCTCCGAGAGCCCCCACGACGCCTTCGGGACGGGCCACAGCTCCACGTCCATCTCCGCGGCGCTGGGGATGGTCGAGGCGCGGGACCTCAGGGGCGAGCAGCACAAGGTCATCGCCGTCATCGGCGACGGGGCCATGACCGCGGGCCTCGCCTTCGAGGGCCTGAACCACGCCGGGCAGCTGGGCAAGGACCTCGTCGTCGTCCTCAACGACAACGAGATGTCCATATCGCCCAACGTGGGCGCGCTCTCCCGCTACCTGAACCGCATCCTCACCGGCGATGTCTACAACCGGATGAAAAAGGACCTCAAGGCGCTCATCGGGGGCATACCCCGGGTGGGTGCTCCCGTCGCCCGTTTCGCCGAGAGGGCGGAGGAGTCCCTGAAGGGCCTTTTCCTTCCGGGGATGCTCTTTGAGGAGCTGGGTTTCACCTACGTCGGGCCGATAGACGGGCATGACGTGGACCTCCTCATCAGGACGCTGGAGAAGGTAAAGGACACGGCCGCGCCCACCCTCGTGCATACCATCACCAAGAAGGGCAAGGGCTACGGGTTCTCCGAGCAGGACCCCTGCTCCTTCCACGGCGTGGGTCCCTTCGAGCTGGAGACGGGCTCGCCTCTCTCCTCCGGGGCGGCCAGCTACAGCGATGTCTTCGGCGAGGCCCTGACGGAGCTTGCGGAGGAAAGGCCCGCGGTGGTGGCCATCTCCGCGGCGATGAAGGAGGGCACCGGGCTGACGGCCTTCGCCCGGAGGTTCCCCGAGAGGTTCTACGACGTGGGCATCGCCGAGCCCCACGCGGCCACCTTCGCCGCCGGGCTCGCCCGGGCGGGGGCGCGGCCCGTGGTTGCCATATACTCGACGTTCCTTCAGCGCTCCTATGACGAGATTGTCCACGACGTCTGCCTGCAGAACCTTCCGGTGGTCTTCGCCATCGACAGGTCCGGCATCGTCGGGGAGGACGGCCCCACGCACCACGGAGCCTTCGACATCTCCTACCTGCGGCACATCCCCAACCTCACGGTCATGTCCCCGCGGGACGGCACGGAGCTGAAGGAGATGCTGGCCCTTGCCCTCGCACACCCCGGCCCCACGGCCATCCGCTACCCCAGGGGCAAGGCCGAGGAGCTTCCGGACGGCACGCCCGTCGTTCCGGGAGAAAGCGAAGTGCTGCGCGAGGGCGCCGAGCTGGCCATTCTGGCCGTGGGCAACATGGTAACGCCCGCCGTGGAGGCGGCCGCACGGCTCGAAGAGGAAGGCGTCCACCCCACCGTGGTCAACGTGCGGTTTCTGAAACCCCTGGACGAGGGCACGATTTCACGGGTGGCCTCCGTCTGCGGCCGGGTGCTTACGGTGGAGGAGAACGCCCTGCTGGGAGGGTTCGGAAGCTCGGTCCTGGAGCTTTTGAGCAGATCGGGGCTGACCGGCGTGAGCGTGGACATGCTGGGCATACCGGATGAGTTCGTGGAGCAGGGCACCCAGGCGGAGCTCAGACGCCGCTACGGCCTGGACGCCGAAGGGATTTACGCCAGGGCCCTGGCCTTTCTCCGGAAGTCGGCCGCTCCCGTGCGCTCCCGCGTCTCCTGAGAGGCCGCCTACCCTCTGCCCGGGATGCAGATGGTATCGTCCACCCGCGGGCCTTGCGCCCCCCCGTTTCCGTAGTCCGTCTCCTGCTGGATGAACACCAGGGTGTGCTTGCCCACCTTTATCTTGTCCTCGTGGGCGAGGGGCTCCTTCCAGGGCACGCGCTTGCCGTTGAGGAAGGTGCCGTTGGTGCTCTTCAGGTCCTCGACGTAAAAGGGCCAACCCTGCCGGTAGAGCTTCGCGTGAAAGCGCGAGACGGCCATGTTGTTCAGGCGGATGTCGTTCGAAGGGTCCCTGCCGATGGTCGTCACGTCCTTCAGGAGGATGATCTCGTGAAGGGTCTTGTCCTTGAGCTTGACGATGAGCTTTGCCATTTTCGTTGCTCCCTTTATGGTGTTCTTTCTTCCAGGGACCGGGCTCCGTGCCGTGCCAGGACGGGCAGCGCGCTGGCAAGGTCCTGGGGCCGGTGCGCGGGGGCCTTCTCAAGCATCCGGAGCACCAGGTCCTCCAGCTCCTCCGGAAGCCCCGGTACCAGCGCGCCGGGGCGCTCGGGCTCCTGGGTCAGGTGCTGGGCCATGACCCCGGCCAGATCCTCGCTTCTGAAGGGAACCCGCCCGGTGAGCATCTCATAGAGGACGACACCCAGGGAATAGATGTCGCTCCGGGCGTCGGCCGTGCGGCCTTCCACTTGTTCGGGGCTCATGTAGGCGGGGGTCCCCATGGCCGTCCCTTCCTGCGTGAGCTGGTGTGCGCGGGCCAGGCGGGCAAGGCCGAAGTCCGTAATCTTTGGCGAGCCGTCCGGTGTAAGAAGGACGTTGGACGTCTTGAAGTCCCTGTGCACGACGTCCCGGTGGTGCGCATAGGCCAGGGCCTCCGCCATCCGGGAGCCCAGGCCGGCCGCCTTCTCTGCGGGAAGAGGCCCCTGGCTTTTCAACAGGGTGGAAAGGTCGCCCCCGGCCACCAGCTCCATCACGATCCAGGCCCGGCCCTCCTCCTCGATGAAATCGTGTATCTGCACTATCCCCGGATGGGAGAGCCGGGCGAGCACCTGGGCCTCCCGCCGGAAACGGCTCATCAGCTCGGGGTCGTGGGCGAGGACCGGGGAAATCTCCTTGAGGGCGACGGCGCGCTCAAGAACGGTGTCGTGGGCGCTGGAGACGATGCCCATGCTCCCCCGCCCCAGGTTCTCCCGTATCCTGTAGCGGCCCTCGTCTCCCACCTTCCGGGCTGGGGCCGCCATGACGGTCTTCCCGACGGCTGAAGCTCCATCCGCGCTGTCAAGGGCGTCCATCTTCCGGCGGAGCTTCCAGGTGCGGTTGGACTCGGCGGCCAGGGCAAGGGCCCGGCCATAAAGGAGCATGCTTTCCCGGGGGTTGCGCTCCGCGAGGGCGTCGGCTTCTTCTTCGTCTTTTTCCGAGAGTGCCCGTGCTTCCTTGAGGGTGGAGGGTACGCGGGACAGCAGAAGCAGGAGCACCAGGCCGCCCGAGGCGGACCAGAGGACGACGCGGCCCCAGAGCCGCACCGAGTCACCCGGCCGGGAGCTGACCTGGGTGTTGAAAAAGCCGAGGATTTTCTCCGTCGTGGTAGGCGTATGGAGCTTTTCGACCACGGCATCCAGGGTTCCGGTAAGCACCGTGGGAACGAGGATGGCGGCCAGCAGAAGGGCCACCTGGGCGCCGCGCGCCGCGAGGACCCAGCGGCGGATAAGCGCGGGCTTCCGGAGAAGACCCGGCAGAAGACGAATCCCCAGGAGGGCGCGGCGGACCAGCTCCGCGGCACGTACCCCCAGGGAGAGGGGGAAGCGCCTCTTTGACGCGTCGGATGCCATCGCCTTATTCTGCACGGAGGGCCCGGGGAAAACAGTGACGCTGTGCACCCTTTTTTTGGCCTGTTTTGTATTATAACGTTATGAAGAAGCGGCTCGACGTGCTGCTTGTGGAAAGGGGGCTCGCAGAGACGAGACGGAAAGCCCAGGCCCTTGTCATGGAAGGCAGAGTCCTCGTGGACCGCGGGCCGGTCAGGAAAGCCGGCGCACAGGTCCCGGAGACGGCGGCCGTGGAGGTCATGGGCGAGGAGGTCCCCTACGTAAGCAGGGGAGGGCTCAAGCTCCAGGCCGCGGCACAGGAGTTCGGGATTGACTTCACTGACAAGGTGGCCATGGACGTCGGGGCCTCGACGGGCGGCTTCACGGACTACATGCTTCAGGCGGGGGCCAAGCGGGTCTATGCCGTGGACGTGGGCTACGGGCAGCTGCACTGGAAGCTCAGGCAGGATCCCCGGGTGGTGCTCGTGGAGAGGAGCAATATACGGTACCTCGAGAGGGACCGGATTGGGGAGCCGGTGGACGCGGCCACGGTGGACGTCTCTTTCATCTCCCTGCGGCTGGTCGTTCCCCGGGTCATGGAGTTTCTCAAGCCCGGAGGCGAGGTGGTGGCCCTGGTGAAGCCGCAGTTCGAGGTCGGCAAAGGCGAGGTGGGCAAGGGGGGCATCGTCAGGGACGAAGAGAAGAGGAGAGCGGCGGTGGAGGCGGTACGGTCGTCCCTGGAGGCTGCCGGTCTTCGGGTCCGGGGGGTGATGGAATCGCCCCTCCGGGGCCAGAAGGGCAACGTGGAATATCTTCTCTACGGCGTGAAGGAGGATTGATGCAGGAGCCCGAAGAGAAGCAGGGGTCTGACCTGTCGTCCTCGTCGGTGGAGACCGTGGGGCTTTTCGCTGACGAGTCCGCGGACCCCGGGGTCTTCACCGACCTCTTGGAGAGCAACAAGGCTCGTCCGGAGGTCGTCAGGCTGCTTTATGACCATCCGGCGACTCCCGATGAGGTGCGCTCCCGGGCTGCGGACATCCTGCATCTGCCCCGCCACGGCGCCGAGGACCTGGCGGTCCTGAAGCGCAGGGAGGCTGAAAAGCGCGCACGGGAAATACAGGAGAAGGTCCGGGAGGACCGCCTCGTCAAAAGAATTCAGAAGCTGAGCGTCTCGGAGAAGATAAAACTCGCCCTGAAGGGCGGTACGGAGGCCCGGGGCATCCTGCTCAAGGACTCAAACAAGATGGTCGTCCTCTCCGTGCTGGAAAATCCCCGCCTCACCGAACCGGAGGTGGAGCAGATTGCGCGGAACCGCTCCATTGTGGAGGATGCCCTGAGGGTCGTCGCGCGGAACCGGGAGTGGATGAAGAGCTACACCGTGCAGCTCGCCTTGGTCACAAATCCCAAAACGCCCGTGGCAATCTCGATGAAGCTTGTGCCGGGGCTGAAGAAACGGGACATCCAGCAACTGGAGAAGAACAAGAACGTTCCGGAGGCCGTCCGGGCGCTGGCCCGCAAATTCGTCAAGACCCTGAAGCAGTAGGGCCGCCTTTGCTCTCCTCCCCCTCCAGCTCCCACATCCAGAGGCGAAAGAGGAGGGACGCCCGTTTGCGGTAAAGCTCCTGAGTTAGCCCCACGAGCACCGCGCCACCCTCGGCCCTGGCCGAAAGGCTTCTCCTGAACCAGAAGAGCCTCAAGGGCAGAAGGCCCAGACCCAGGGCTGCCAAGCCTATCCCCGCGTAAAGCCAGAGAAGGGCCGGGTCACGAACGCTCCGGACCTCCACGAAGAGAGCGTGCCGTCCGAGGGAGATGAGAGCGCCACCCAGTGCAGCATGCTCTCCCGGGCGCACGTAGGCCCGGTCGGCCTCTCCCGAGGCCTTCTCGAGGGTAAGGCTGTAGCGGGGGTTGCCCGGGTCGTACAGGACGCCCGGAGAGCTCCCGGGCTTCTCCGGTGCCAGGGCCATGAGGAGCCGCATCCCCTCCGGTTTGAGACGCACCGTCTTTCGCCTCCCCGGCGGCAGGAGGTCCAGGTACAGAAGCAGCCGGTGCCGGGCATCGGCGGTCAGCACCGAGAGGGGCTGGTAATACCCGGTGTGGGTGATGCGGAGCCATCTGTCCCCGACCTTTCGGGGAAGGCCGTTTCCTATCACGCGGTCTTTTCCCCCGGCACGCACGCGGGCGGAGACCTCCCTGAACCCAACGGAGCCGGTCTTTCCCGGCTCCACGAGAATTTCTCCGGGGGAGACGGCGTGGATGCTTTGCATGCGCAGCTCCTGACCGAGAAGGCTGCGCACCGTTCCCTCGTGAAACCACGCCTTCTCCGTTCTGCGCACATGGTGGCTCACCAGGAGGGCGCCCAGGGCCAGCACGAGGCCGCACCGGAATACCGTGCCGGGAAGAAACGCATACCTGCCCCTCGTGGCGTGGACCGCCTCGCCCAGGGCACGGGGACGAAACCCCTTCCGCCTCATCCATCCGGTGACGTCCTCCATGCCGCCGGCGGGCAGGGGGGCCGTGCCCTGGATTTCCATCTCCTCTGGTGTGTTCCCGCGCACGCTCAGGCTCCGCACCGCAGCCGCCGCCGTGTAGAGGGTGAGGCTCAGAAGAAAGCTTGAAAGCAGGACGATTCCCGGCCAGCTCTCAAGCAGAAAGGACAGCCACCGGCTCGAAGCGCCGCCTTCGGGGACGAAGGACAGGAAGGAGACCCCGAGGGCGAGGGCGAACAGCGCGGGAAGTTGCCAAGAGAGCGAGGCCTCCCATAAAGTCATGGGAGGCACTCCCCGGGAGACCCGGCTGGGCGCCTTGCTCCGGGCAAGGGAGAGCCGGTGCTGCCTTCCATGATATCGGCCCCCTGTGGGCAATCAGGGCACGGAGAGGGCATGGAAAAGAATTGTACCACGGAGGGTGAGGACGGGACCACGCAAAAGGCCGTCTGCAAAGACGGCCGGGGGGCCGGTGCGAAGAAAGCCGGCCGCATTATTTCCGAGCTAGACGACTTCGTGGTGGAGGTAGGTCTCCACTTCCTTGCCCGGGTTGGGGATGCCCGCTACCCTCCATGCCTGTATGGGGTTCATGAACTTCTTGGTGACGCAATCCTTCGGCTGCATGACGTTCAGGCAGACGGCGCCGAAGACCGGATAGGAGCCATAGTCAGTATAGTACTGCCGGATGAACTTCAGGATGTCCAACCTGTCCGCGCTCAGTTCTCCAATCCCTTCCCGCTTGGCCAGGGCCCGGGCGACGTCCTCGTTCCAGTCGTCGAAATTCACGAGGTATCCCTCCGCGTCCACCTTGACCTTCCCGCCATCATACTCGATCTCGGGCATTCGTCCCTCCTTTCGGTTTTATGGGCGGATGGTGCAGTTTCCTGATAAAAAGAGTATCATGTCCGGCTTTGCCTGTCAAAAGCGCCGGTCCGAAAGAATATCCTACTCCGTGCGGGGGTGTCAACGAAAAAGAGGCGCCTCCAGCGGAAGTCTCTCTCCGCCTTGTTTCTCCCCTTCCGTTTGGGTCGGGGTCGTGATACTCTTTATGCAGGCAAGGGAGCTCGCGTACACAGGTGAGCCGTGCAACTGTGCAAGGAGGGGTCATGAAAAGGTTTCTCATCGCGGTCTTGTTCATCCTTTTGCTCGCCGGTTTTTCCTGGGCCCAGATGGGTCCCGGAGGCCAGGGGATGATGCAGGGAGCCCAGGAGCAGCAGGAGAGCCCGGGGTATGGCCACGGTTACGGGCCGGGCTGGGGCATGATGGGCCCTGGCTGGGGCTGTCAGGGACCGGGCTATGGCATGGGGCCCGGCATGATGGGGCCGGGTTGGGGCTACGGCATGGGACCCGGCATGATGGGGCCGGGTTACGGCTATGGCATGGGACCCGGCATGATGGGGCCAGGTTACGGCTATGGCATGGGACCCGGCATGATGGGGCCAAGTTACGGTTACGGCATGAGGCCCGGCTGGGGTTACGGCATGGCGTCTTGCATGGGGCCTTGTTGGGGCAACTGGGGCAGTGAGGAGTGCCGGAACTTCCTCGACAAGACGCAAACGGCCAGGAAGAACCTCCATATGAGGATGTTCGACTACATGGAGGCCATGAGAAACCCCAAGACGAAGCCCGAGGAGCTCGAGAAACTCCGCAACGAGATGTGGAACTTGAGGCAGGAAATCTGCAAGGAGTCCCAGGGCGCCGGCAAGTAGACAGACCTTCAGGGGGCGCCTTCCGGCGCCCCCCCGATTTCGCATGACCGGGATTTCCTGATGCCGCCCCGGCTCCGCCTCCTCTTTCAGGGAATTTCGAGCCCGTCCAGAAAAGTGAAGACGGCCTGGAGAGCCGTGGACTCCGGGGGCAGATGCATGATAGGCCTGCCCTCGAGGTCGAACTCGAAGATACGGTCGTCCTGGGGGATAATGCTCGAGACGGAAACGCCGATGCCCTGGGCGTAGCGCCTCAGCTGCCCATCGGCCTCCGGCCCCGAGACCCTGTTGATGAGCACCGCGCGGCGGTCGACCTCGAGTTTGAGGTCCTCCACCAGTGCAAGGATGCGCTTGACCGTCTGTATGCCTTTTACGGTGGGGTCGCTTACCGCCACGAGGAGGTCGACGGCGTGGGTGGTCCTCCGCGAGAGGTGCTCCATGCCCGCCTCGTTGTCGATGACCACGTAGGGATACTGCTCGGAGAGCTTGTCGGTGTATTTCCGGATGATGTTGTTCGCGGCGCAGTAGCAGCCGGGGCCCTCGGGGCGTCCCATCACCATGAGGTCGAAGCCCCCGGCTTCGATGAGGGACTGCTGCACCTGGTAGTCGAAGAGCTGCTCCATGCTCATGCCGCCGGGCCTGTCCCCCCCGCCCCGGACCGCGGCGAGGGAGTCTTCCCTCAGCCCTCCGATGGTGGCGTGGATTTCCACCCCCAGGGCCTCGTTGAGGCAGGCGTTGCTGTCGGCATCCACGGCCAGGATGGGGCCGCGGCGCTTCTCCTTGAGGTATCGCACCGTCAGGGCGGCGATGCTCGTCTTTCCGGTGCCGCCCTTGCCGGCAAAAGCTATCACGTAAGCCATCGCATGTGCTCCCTTAGGGGGCCTTGCGTCCCCTGGCCGCCGCCCTGGACGCGGCGGAGACGCCGTATTTGGCCCTGACCTCGCGCACCTTTCCGCAGGAGTACGCGCCCTCGGGACAGGGGGCGTAGAGGCAGCCCGGCCCCGCCTTCTCGAAGATGACCGGCGCGGCCCGCTTGGCCAGGGCGAGCATCTTTTCGGCAAGCTCCCGAATCTCCCACTGCGCGCGGTTGCAGCAGCGCAGCCGGAAGAAGTGCAGGAGCTCCCTGGCGTTCATGGTGAGGACGATCTTCGTCTCCGCGGCGTTGGGAAGGACGAAGCGGGCGTCCTGGTTGGCCGATTCCCCCGTGACGCCCCGCTCGTTGAGCTTCCGTACCAGCGTGTTATAGGCGTCCTGGGCCGTGCTCATGAAATGCTTGAAATGTTTCTTGAGCTCCGGGTCCCGGCCTATGGAGGGCGGAACGACATAGTCGAACCCGGCCTCCTCGCTCACGTAGCGCTGCGATTGCTGCGAGTAGGAGGCCAGCCTGTGGCGCACGAGCTGGTGCGAGCAGGCCCGGGAGATGCCCTCCACGGCGAAGGTGAAGGAGGCGTGCTCCACGGGGGTCATGTGTCCCATGTCCATGAGCTTCTTGACGAAAGACCGCTGGTCGTTCCGCTGAATCCTGTTTTTCAGCTCGCCGATGTCCACGGCGCTGTAGCAGAGCTTGGCGGCCAGGGCCACGCTTTCTTCCGGATTCGGCGTATGCCTGAGAAGGATGACCTTCTGCTTCGCTTGCTTCATGAAACCCCCTGGCGTGCGTTACTGGAAGCTCTGCTCTTCTGCGGGGAAGGCTCCCGAGGCCACTTCGTTCCTGTAGCGCCCGATGGCCTGAAGGGCCTCCTCCCTGAGGTTGGCATACCGCTTGACGAAGCGGGGGACAAACCTCTCGAAGAGCCCGAGCACGTCGTGCAGGACCAGCACCTGTCCGTCGCAGTGAGGCCCGGCCCCTATGCCGATGGTGGGGATGGCGACCTCCCGCGTTATCTTTTCGGCGAGGCCCATGGGTATGGCCTCCAGCACCAGGGCGAAAGCTCCGGCGTCCTCCACCATGTGGGCCTCCTCGACGAGCCTTTCCCGGGCCGCGTCGGAGCGCCCCTGCACCTTGTAGCCGCCCATGCGGTGGATGGCCTGGGGGGTAAGCCCTATGTGGGCCATCACGGGTATCTCCGAGCGGGTCATGGCCCGTATGTGCTCCACCGCTTCGGCTCCCCCTTCGAGCTTTATGGCCGAGGCGCCGGCCTCCTTGATGAAGCGCCCCGCGTTGCGCACGCCCTCGGCCACGCTCGCCTGATAGGACATGTAGGGCATGTCGCCGATGACCAGCGCGTCCCCCGCTCCGCGGGCCACCATGCGCGTGTGGTAGAGCATCTCCTCCATGGTCACGGGAAGGGTATTCTCAAGGCCCTGGACGACCATCCCCAGGGAATCGCCCACCACAAGGCCGTCCACCCCGGCCTCGGCCGCTATCCGCGCGAAAGGGTAGTCGTAGGCGGTGATGAGGGTTATTTTTTCCCCCGAAGCCTTCATCCCGACAAGCTCTGAGACGGTCCGTTTCGCCATGGTTTTTCATTTTACCACAAAGGGGACTGCGGCCTGTGCAGTATGGATGGAGGGAGAGCCCGGCAAAAAAAGCCGCCCGGCCCCCAGGGAATTGCGGAGCGGGCGGCATGCAAGGGCAAGAAACGGCTTCAGAAGGTGTGACAAGCGAAACAGCTGATACCGCTTGAGAGCACGCCTTCGAGGTTTCGGCCGTGGCATACGACGTTTGCGCACGTGCTCGAACCGTTAAGGGCCACGAAGTCGCCGTGTGCAGTAATATCTCCGGTCCAGTCAAGGGGATGCACGGAGAAATCGCCTCCGAGGTGGCAGCTGTCACAGGCGGGCCCGCTCTCCGTCACACCGTCCAGGCCCGCGCCGTGGCAGACGCCATTTGCACAGGCTTCGGGGCCGTTCTGCTGCACGAAGGTGTCATGAAGGGCATAAGCAAAGTCCCCCCACTGCACGGGATGGATGGAGCTTGCGTCTCCAAGGTGGCATGCCGTTACGCACGAAGGCCCGCTGTCTTGCACCCCGGTCAAAGACTGGCCGTGGCAGACGCCCAGGGCGCACGAAGACGTCCCGTTGGTTTCCACGTAACCGGCGTGACGGGCGTAAACCAACTCGTCCCATGCCAGGGGGTGAATGTCGACCTCGTTGCCCAGATGGCAGTCCGTGCACGCCACGTTCGATATCCCTCC
>JARRLN010000067.1 GCA_037386965.1 Nitrospirota bacterium | reverse complement strand
AAAGGGGACCGTGGTGAAGGGCCTGTACGCCTCCATCAGACACCCCCAGTACCTTGGGCTTGCCGTCGCGGGCATAGGGCTCTCCATCCTTTGGCCGCGGTTCCTCGTCGCGGTGCTGTGGCTCGCCATGGTGCTGATTTACTACTTCCTGGCCAGGGACGAAGAAAGGAGAATGCTGAAGGCGCACAAGGCGGAGTACGAAAAATATGTGAAGAATACGGGGATGTTCCTCCCCAGGGCGGTCGAAAGCAGGGTCGCTCCTTCCACCACCCCGGGGAAGGCGGCCCTGTTCACGCTGGCGGCCGTGCTGGTCATAGGCGGCGCCTTCTCCCTGAGGGCCTACACGACGGCGCACCTTCCCCTCTGGAGGGGCGCGAGCGTGGTGGCCCTTTCCATCCTCCCGGAAGATGCGCGGGTAATGGACCACAGGATGGCCGACGTGCTCCAGTTGCAGGAGATACGAAAGAGGCTAAAGGACGGGGAAAACTACCTTGTCTACGTCCTGCCTGAAAATTACATCATGCAGGGGCTTATCGCAAATACCGGAAGCGAATGGAAACTCTACAAGAGGCACCATGCAATCGGGATGATAAGCGACTGGATATTCCATCCGTTCAGGCATTTGAGGGAGGGGCATCACGCGATGCACGGCGGCCCGGAGCGCCCTGGACCGAACCCGGGCGCCGTCAGGAGACTGGTGTTTCTGAGGGTGCGCGGCGTTGAAATCGAAAAGCCCTCCGACGTGTTTTCAATGAGCGCCGAGAGGACGCCGGAGTTTATGGCGGACGTTGACATGCACGAACCCGGAATCCTAGACATCAAGGACCTGCCGCAGGATACCGGCTGGGGAAAAGTGCCGACCCCGGTGTTTTAGTCAAAGGAAACGTTCAAGGCGTCGGGGCGTGACGCATGTACCGGAATGGACTGCTCCGCAGGGGCAGTCCATCCGCTTTTTTAGGAGTGGAGATATTACTTCTAGAAGCTTTCCCACGCCGTGAATTCTTATCTTTGCTGCACGAGCCAGCCGATGCGCAGCGCCTCTTTTTATTAGTAACCATGGCGGCCACGGTGCTCACGGCGTTCATCGTACCGCCTTGAGCGCGACGGATAGTATCTCTCGTGCAGCCTGTGCCATGGCCCCCTCTTGTGTTGGCTGTAATACCACTGTTTACCGTAGTGATAATAATAGGAGCCGCTGTAGAAATAGAGACGCCTTTCGGGGTACAGGACCACGGGGGGAAGGGGCCGAACCACCACGTGCGGGGGCGGCGCTACTATAACGGGCGGGCCTATGACGACTGTCGTTGGGAGAGGCTCCAGGTAGGTCCCCTCGGGTGTGACATGCGCCAGGCAGCCCACGAGCAAAACACTCAAGACCGATATCGCAAATAACTTTTTCATCCCCGCTCCATTCCAATGCCTTTTAACCAAGCATAGCGCATACACTGTGAAGAAACAATGAGGAGAATGTGAAAAATCGTGAAGACCGCGAGCCTGACAGCTCTGAAACGCGACGTACACCTAGGAGATCACACAATTACCTGAAATGACGGACCAAGAACTACCAGACATTGATTGGCCTTCTAGCGATTCAACCGTCCAATGCCTTTCTTAGCTGATTCATAGGAGACTTCATATTCGCTAAAGTTATTAATAACCCTCATAAAGGATGCGCGGCTTCTTTCATAATCTTTTAGCATATAATATGCCCAGCCTTCCTTGCATAACGCCGACGCGACTTTTCTTCTGTTTTCTGGATACTGTGAGATAAGCTTGTCAGCCTCGATTACAGCTCTTCGATAATCTCTGAGATACAGGTAATAAACCGTTACTATGCCGAGCTTCGCCTTGGTACATGCCTCCCTGTCGTCCGGGTGATATGTACAAACCGCGTTAAATGCGTTAATCTCCTCTTTCCACTGCTTTGAACCTTTGCTGCCCCATGTATCAATCGCGTACTGCCATTGGTCCATCCCGTTCTCCTGTCTTTTCACTTCCTCTATTGGGTTAGCATCAAACCAGTCAGGATTTTTCATTGCTTCATTCCAATCCTTCGAAGGCACATGAAAGTCATGACAAATAAGTACAATGACAGGAAATACTTTAACCAAGTTCATTGTCGTGTGAACTAAAGTTGGGGATAGCAACGTATTACGTCTTTCATAAACGATCGCAAAAGCGACTCCCACAAAGAATACCCCTATTCTTCCTGATAATTCGTATTGATGATATAGAGCAAAAAGTGCCGCTTGGAGTATCGCGGCACTCTTAAGTGAAAGACGCATTTTAAAAACATTATACAAAAAACCTCGAAAGAACATTTCCTCTGCAATCGGCCCAATAACTACAGCCAATATTATCAGCCCGACCACTAGCATGCCATTTGGTGCCAAACTGAGACTTTCAACAAATGAATTGTCAGGCTTATCGATCTTGAAAATATATGCTAGCATCGCGATTATTGTGCTAACAAACGCGCTAATAAGGAACGCATACCATAACGATAAAGGGATTTCCTTTAATAATTGGGAAGGCGTTATGGATGGGTAGAGGGGCCGTAATCCTCGTTTTCTACATCTATAGAGAGAATATGTGGTCAAAACCATAAAGGGCAGGACGCATAAGGACAGAGCAATTAATGATGAAAGCCTGGAGCCGTAAGGATTAGGCATTATTTTGGGAACAAAGCGCATAAATACAACTATTGATGTAATGATGAGGATACCCAAAATGATATCCCACGTCGGCCAATATGAACCATTAAGATTATTCTTCGTTATCATTAGTCCTCTTATGAATGATTCTGAGTGATTGGGAGTTACTAGTAAATTTTCATAAATATGCCATCTTCTAGTGTGTGAGCCTCAGGAGGAGCTTAAATCGCTCGTTATATGAGAAATTGTGGACGGTGAGGATTTGCGTAAAAACATGGCGGGTCGAACGCAACTATCTGACTGGTGTTTAGCCAAAAGTGGATGAATTATTCAGATCCAACCTCGATATCTCTATCCTTTTTTATCTTCTTAACCCCGATGAACTTTATATTCGGCGGATATTGCATCTGATTTCCGATGTCTAAGACAATGATTGTATATCCAGCCTTACCATCACCTTCCAGTACAAGGTGATATGGAACAGCGCCAATTTTATCATGGGTTACGTTGTAGTATAATTGAATAGCTCTTTGTCCCGGAACGGGCTGATATGAGTCGAATACTGCCTTTTTCAGATGACCACGAATTTTTTGGCTGTCCTTCAAATCGGACTTAAAGCGTTCCAATTTCACATTCTCCTTGAGCCGATCAGAAAGGAATGTACTATAAGCTTTATCGTAATCTTCGTTGATTAAAGCCTTTAGAAACGAATTGGCGACAATTATAGCCTTATCCTCATCATGATAAATTGAACTTACCGAACATGCGTATGTTACTAATGCGAAGAAAACTATCAATCCTACTTTTTTCATTCGTCACGTCCTGTTCTAATTAATCCGGCCTCCTCGCCTGCCTACTCATAGTAGGCCCTTGCACAACTGCAAATATGTAATGCCAGTCACAGAACAGCAGAAATTCCCGTTTGTAATTTAAAAAACGCCAATGACCTGGCAAGAGATCCCGTCAACGTGTATTTCAATTTCTATTCTATACAATTAGGCTGCGATGGCAGGCTGTGTCCTTCAGGAGGAAGCTTTCCCACTGATTTTCCAGGGAAATCAAGGGCTTCCGTTGGGAGGCGGACGGGGAAAGGAGTTGGATGCTAGAGGGGGGTCGGGAGGCTCTGCCCCGGAGGGCTGACACCGGAGGATGAGCAGGAATGACAGATATTATCATCCTGATTGCGTTTTCTCATCTTTCGATATTATTTGATCTGAGAAATGAGCCTCATATTCATCCGCCCTGATTCTTGCCGCTTCTTTATGAATCTCTGCCCTCGTTTTTCCTGAAGCATCAATATCGAAAGCGACCTTGGAAAATCCTATGCCCATTATCGCCTTTATGATCTCCTCTTTGTCATCTGAGCCGTAAAGTCGAACGGGGTCGCCTATGGCTATCGCGTAAGGCGGCACGAAGAAATCTTTTGGGACCACCGCATCGGCATGAACCAGGCCTCCGACGGCAACCACCGAGCCGGAGGAAACCTTGGCTCCATGTAAAACAGTCGCGCCCGTGGCGATATAACAACAAGGCTTCAGCACGCCGCCGAGGATTGTCGCGTGCGGACCGATGAACACATTCTCGCCAATAGCCACGGGATGCTCTTTATCCCCATGCGCCGTCGCTCGTATGACGACATTTTCAGAAACTACCGTGCCTTCTCCAATGGTCACCTTGGAACCCTCGGAATTAATGACCGCGCCGAACATAACTTTTGTCCCGGCACCGATGGTAACGTTGCCAATGACGGTGGCGGTTGGGGCAATGTAGGAGGAAGGGTCTATTTTGGGCTCTATACCCCGGTGTTTGATTATCATAATATCTCGAATACGCCTGGCGCCGTGGCCGCCCCTACTCGGTTTTGACCACCAGCTCTTCCGGTATGAGGGCGAGGAGGCGGGCCTCGGCGCGCTCGAGGGCCTCGGGGTCCAGGGCCTCCAGGGTGACCACGACCTTGTAGCCGGGGACGTTCACCGCGGGGTAGGAGCCCACCAGGACCCGGGGGAACTCGTCGACCACCCGGTGCAGGTGCTCGGCCACGAAGCACTCCTCCCCGGCGACGTAGATCTTTTTCATCAGGAAGGGCGCGGCGCGGAAGCGGTCCTTGATGGCCTCGAACTTGGCCCTCAGGTACTCCGGGATGCCGGGGAAGATGTAGACGTTTCTGACCACCACGGGAGGAAAGCGCAGGCCCTCCATCTGCAGGACCTCGGCCTCCTCGGGAAGCTCCGCCATCCGCATGGAGGCTTGGGCGGCCTCGGGGCCGCATTCCGTGCGGAGGATCTCGGCCAGGCGGGGGTTCAGCACCGTGCGCATCCCCAGCCCCCGGGCCACGCCCTCCATGGTGACGTCGTCGTGGGTGGGGCCCACCCCCCCGGCGGTGAAGACGAAGTCCGTGGAGGCCGCGCAGCGGGAGACCTCCCCGGCGATGGCCTCCACCTCGTCGGGGATGACCGCGATGCGCCTGAGCTTGACCCCGAGCTTGCGGAGCTCCCGGGCAAGGAAGGAGGAGTTGGCGTCCTCAATCCGTCCGGAGAGTATCTCGTTTCCGATGATGATGATCGAGGCCGTCTTGGGCATCCGTCCTCCGGGGGGCGCGGTGTCCTGAAAATCGCCCTCACAAGTATATCACAGAGGCCGGAGCGCCTCGAGGAAAAACGTGATTTATCATTGCGATTCGCGGGGCTTCGGTGCTAATATGGAAGGGTTTCGCTCATGGACGAGAGCCGCCGGCACAGAAGGTTTCGGGTCGAGGGGATGCGGGGCAGCGTGCTTCTGGCCTCCGGCGTCAAGATACTGAACGTGAGCCTGGGGGGCGCGGCCGTGGAGGCCTCCAAGCGCCTGAACATCGGGCAGCAGTACACCCTGAAGCTCCACGACGGCAAGAGCATCGCCGTCACCTGCGAGGTGGTCTGGTGCATCATCGCCCGAAGCGAGCAGGACGCCCAGGGCAGGGGCGTGCCCGTCTACCAGGCCGGGCTCAGGTTCACCAACGTCCTGACCGAGAAGGCCTCGGAGCTCATGGAGTTTCTCCATCAGTACAAGGCCGCCGACGAGGCCCGGGTGGCCGGCGCTCGCTTTGAGATGGACCCCGCCAAGCAGGCCGTCCTGAGCTACCCCTTCCACTGCGTGGTCAAGAAGCTGAGCCTCTCGGGCATGCTCATCGAGACGGACCGCTCCCCGGACGAGGACGAGCGGCTGCCCATGGAGGTTTTCCTCGCGGAGAGCCGCCCCCTGAGGTTCTTCGGGCAGGTGCGCAGCATTCTGGAGAAGGAGGTCGAGGGGGAGGTCTTCTACGAGGTGGGCATCGAGTTCGTGGACATGGCCGAGGAGGCCAGGGCAAGCCTTGCGGAGTACCTGGAGACCCTGGGCGGGAGCGGGTAGGGATGTGCCGTTGTCCCGTGCTCTTTGGCTGTGCTATCCTTAGCTGTTTTCAGCACGTGCACGAGGTGTGGCCATAGGCGGCATACGGAGCCATAAGCGGTTCAGCGTGGTGGGCATACAGAGCAAGATGCTCTTCGCCACGGAAGTCAACATCCTGAACATCAGCCTGGGCGGGGCGGCCATCGAGGCCGACCGGAGGCTCAACATAGGGGACATGTACACGCTGAAGCTGCAGAGCGAGAGCGAGGCCCTCCAGGTGAAGGGGATGGTGGTCTGGGCCAACATCAGCCGCTCCAAGCACACGGCCAAGGGCGACACGGTGCCCGTCTACCAGGCCGGCATACGGTTCACCGACGTGGTGGACGAAAAGATAACCAGGCTCATGGACGTCATCGAGGGCCACAAGGTCGTGGACGAGAACCGGCTGGCCGGGGTGCGCTTCATCATCGAGGGCGGGCAATCCGCCGAGCTGGGAAAGGAGCTTGCCTTCAAGGTGCGAAACCTGAGCCTGGGCGGCATGCTCATCGAGACGAACCACGAGTTCAAGCACAACGATGTCTTCGCCGTGGAGCTTCCCCTCCCGGATGACCCGGTGAAGGTGCAGGTGCGGGTGGCCTCGTGCTTTCAGGTGGGCAAGGGCGGGGAGCAGAGCTACGACGTGGGCGTGCAGTTCGTGGACATGTCGGAGGAGACCCACCGGGGGCTGGAGGCGTTCCTGAGAGGCCTGGGGGAAAAGCCCAAGGATAAGAAGGAGTAGCGCTCCTGTCTTTTATCCCCACCACTGCCGGGCCCGGACGGTGGCCCTGAAGGCGTCCTTCCGCGTTATCTCCTCGATGAAGAACCTCCTGCCGCCGTAAAGAGAGTTGTCTATCTCGATGGTATCGCCCACGTCCAGGTCGAAGTGCTCGTAGAAGACCGGAAACTCCACCAGGAGAAACGGCGTGCCGCTTTCCCTGAGCATGTGGGCCAGGACGTCCTCCGCGGTGGCCTTGTCCCGCACGACGGCAAGCTCCACCGTGCGGGCGCGGGTGCCGTAAGTAGCCTGGGAGGCCGGGTCCGAGGCCGTGGCCGTGCCCTCCCAGGGGCCCTCATCCCCCGCCGGGGCATAGCGCCTTTTGTAAAGGGCGGTGAGGTGGTTGGAGAGGTCCAGGACCGAGGTCCTCTCGAAAGTGAAGGCCGCTCCCTCGCCGGCAAGCTCCCCCCCGCCTATGGTCTTTACGGCCCCGGGGGCCGCATCGGCGAGGAAGCCGAGCCGCCACGTCCCCCGCGTCAACTGCACCGTGGAGCGGCACTCCCGGGCCAGCCGGGAAAGAAGCTCCGAGGGCTTGACCTTCTCCCCTATCCGGAAGGCGAACCTGTAGCCCCCCGGGACGGCCGATGCATAAGAGGCCCCGGCCTCGTCGAAGGAAGCCTGGTCCACCTCGGCGGGGCCGAAGCCCAACTGCTCGACGAGGACGTGCCGGATGACGTGGTCCGGCCTCTCGATGACGCTGCCCGTGCCCCCGTAGGAGCCGTCGGCGTCCCCGTAGCCCGAGACCACGGCAAAAAGGCGGCTCACCGTCCGCGTGGCCGCCGCGCCGCCTGTGGCCGAGACCTGCACCACCGAGGCCTCCTCCGTGCTGCGGGCACGCTGCTCGGCACCGCTCAGGGTGAAGACCACCGCGCCGGAGGCCACCGGGGAGGTGCTCGTATAATAGATGGTGGCTTCGGTCTGCCAGGCCGTCTGGGAGGCTTCGACCTCCGGGAGGAAGGTAATCACGGTGCCGTCCGGCAGTACGGTGGCGATGAGGGGATAGCCGCTTCCCGGGCCGAGGTAGAAGTTTATCTCGGCGTTGGGAGCCTCCAGGGCCTCTATGCCATAGCGGAGGCTCGTCTGTATCTCGCTCAAGGTGCCCGCCGGAGCGGAGGGGAAGCTGACCGAGGCGGCCTGGTAGTAGCCCCCCGAGTTGAAGCTGTCCCTCTGGCGGGGAATGTCCAGGGCCGCCCGGGTGCGCTCCCCGCCTGCGGGGTCCCCCGTGAAGGCCGACGTGAGAACGGCCTCCTGCTCGGCCCGGCTGACGGAGAAGACCACGACGCCCATGGCCACGCTGCTGGTAGCCGTATAGTAGAGGCTTTTCTGCGTGACCCAGGCTGTCTCGGAGTCCTCGAAACTCCCCGGCATGTGCCTGTGGACCGTGCCGTCCCCCTTGATGGTGCAGACCCGGGGGTGCGTGGAATCGGGGCCCGTGTAGATGGTGACCTCGCCCGCAAAGGTGCCCGTGACCGTGACGTCCCAGGTGATGCGCGTGCGGACCTCCGAGAGGGTGCCCGCCGGGGCCTGCGGGAAAGCGAAGGAGATGGGCTCGTACCCGCCGGTGGCGTTGAAGTAGCGCTGCTGCACGGGGAGGTTCGCCGCCCGCCTGCGGAGCGTCCTTTCCTCAGGCGGGTAGCGGGTCTCCAGGCCCATGCCGGAGGCTCCCAGGTCCACCGCCAGGCACTCGGTGCAGCGCAGCAGATGCCTTCCCCCGGAGAGCACGGCCTCCACCCCCGATGTGACCCGCCAGAGGCGCCGGTCCACCTCGGCGTAGACGTCGCCCACCGAGTGAAGCTCATGGGAGGCCAGAAGACTCAGGTACTCGCTCTTGTGCTCGATGACCTCGGTCCCCGCCGGATGGGCCGAGGCCCCGGTGCCGTCGGCGCCCCGTGTGCAGCCGGTGAGGGTGCTCCCGGACGTGCCGGCGTAGGCGACCTTCTCCCGGTCTATCCAGACGGCGCCGGAGGAGGGAAAACGGGAGGGGTCGGAGAGCTCCAGGCTCACGTCCTCCGTGCCGGCAGGGGCGGCCAGGGTCGTCCGGGCCCCCCAGTCCACACGCAAGGCGGGGACGAGAACGCCGCTTCCGTAGATGACGGGCTCCACCTCGCCCAGGTCCTCGTAGGCGTTGGGCCAGGCGGCAGCGTCCACCAGGGCCTGCCCGAAAGTGCGGTCCTTGTGGCTGGGCAGGGAGGAGACCCGGCAGGTAAAGCCCATGAGGTCTATCTCCCGGGGCTCCTCGAGCACCCCGGAAAAGAGGGCCTCGGCCCCCGTGGCCTCACCGTCCTCATCGAGATACGCCTCCTTGACGAGGACCGGCGCCCCCTCGAAGGGATGCGCCTCGCCCACCTCCACCAGGTGGGCATGGCCCTGGCAGGGCTCGTTGCGGAACCGGAGCGTGACGAAGGCGTTGAGCCCCTGGCTGTCCGCCCGCCTGAGCTCCTCGCCCAGGCCCGAAAGGTCCTCCAGGTAGTCCTCGTAGAGGAGGCCCTCCACCGTGACGTTGCGGTCCGAGAACCGGAGGGTGGGGCCGGCCCCAAGGAGGGCGACCTCCACCAGCAGGACCGGGCTGGCGCGGTCCCTGTCCCTCGCCTCTGAAATCGTCGTCATGAAACCTCCTTCGCGGCGGCCCTCATGGCAGCACCTCCTCAAAATCGAAGGTGTAGGCGTACCCCCGGTGGGCCACCTCCCGGAGCGCCAGGGGCTCCCGGAGCCTCCCGAAGAGCCACGCTCCCTCGTGGTCCCTGAGCCAGAAGGGCTTGGCCCCGGCCCAAGCCCGGTTCAGGGCGAGCACCTGGTCCTTCTGGCTCTCCCCTGCCAGGGGGACGTGGTAGACCCGTTGCCTTCTGGGCTCGCCCCGGATGAGAAACCGGTCCCTTCCGGAGGCCGTCTCGGCGTGCTGCACGTTGAAGACGTCCTCCAGGGGGCCGGAGGGGCGGGCGGGCCCCCGCTCCCAGAGGTGCGTGGAGGTAAGGAAAAGCTCGGCCAGCCCCGGGACGGCCGCCGGGGCGGTGGTGGTGAACTTCCAGAAGGCCGCCGTGACGGACGGCCACTCACGCACGATGAGGGAGCCGTCGGGCTGCACCCACTGGTCAAGGACACTGTAAGCCGCGCCGTCAGAGGAGTAGGAGACCGAGAGGTCCATGCCTTCGAGGGCATGCCCTCCGGGAATGAAAAGCCTGTCCACCGGGGCCGGCTCCGCTCCTTGGGCGACCGTCACCTCCACGGTCTCGGCCTGTGTGGGGCGAAAGAGGCGGCCCACGTTGCGGTCCCACAGGCGGTACAGGGGAAAGGCCGCATCCTCCGCACCGGCGGCCAGGGAGACCGCCGAAGCCTCCAGGACGTTCTCGTAAGCAGTGGCGAGCATCTTTCCTCCTTCCTCAGGCGCTTCGCATGGCCCGCTTCAGTTCGCTCCTGTCATGCCGCCAGAGGCGCGCAAGCTCGCCGTCTATCCGTCGGGCAATGTCCCCGCCGCCCCGGCCCTCGGGAACCGAGACGTTCACCGTGGGGGCGAAGGTGGCGGGCGCGACCTGGACCGGGGCGCTCCCGCCCGATGGAGAAAGCCCTTCCCTCCGGACCCTGAGGACGTAGTCCGACTCCCGGGGAAGGGACTTCATGAGGGAGCGCACGTGCTCGATGCCCTCGGAGAAGGGCATCACCGGGGAGGCCTGCACGTGATAGCGGACTACCACATCCTTGTATGACACATCCGGTATGGCCGCCAGCGCCGCCCTGAGCTCCGCCACCTGGAGGAGGGCGGGACCCGCATCGAGGGCCAGGGTCCTCTCAAGGGGCAGGGAGGCGAGCGCTCCCCGCAGGGCCCCCACCCCTGCCATGGCCGCCTCCACCCCCAGCGTGAGCGTGCGCTTCTTCTCTATCTTCCGCCCCAGGGCCTCGAACCCCGAGGCCGTCTCCGCCAGCAGGCCCCGGGCGCTCTCCGCCAGGGCCTCAAAGACGGGCGTGGCCCTGTCCTCGGCCTCTATCTGTATCCTCACCTCTGCCACTTATGAGCCTCCTTTGGTCCCGTGACGTTCTCCCATGAAACCCTCCTCGAACCCCTCCCGGATGACTTCCACCGCGAGGGCCGAGCGGAGAAAGTCCCGGGGACGGATGCCCCGGATGAGGACGCGTTTTACGGGATGGGCCGCGCCCTTCCACATGAGGGCCTTCTTCCTCCGGTGCGTAACCACGTAGGCCTTTCCGCGCGGGCCGTACAGGCCCGTGCCTTCATGAAGAAAGGACGCATAGGGGGCCCCGGCGCGAAGGACGCCCTTTTCCGCCCCGGTGAGGTAGGCCGCGATGGAGTCCTTGAGCCTGCCGGTCCTGACGGGAGCGGAGAGCCTGGCCCTGGCCTCCACGGCCGAAAGCGAACCCTCCAGTCCCTCGCCAATGCGCCCCCGGGCCTCCCCCGCAAGCCCCCGGAGGACGTTATCCGTGTGAAGAACGAGGCGCATCATCGGCCTTGCGCCTCCTCACCGCCGAGCTCGTCCCGAAGGACGGCCAGGAGCTCCAGGTCCACATGGTCGGCCCCCACGGCCCGGAGGACGGGGGCAGCCTCCACGAGACCATGCAGGCCCGAGAGAAGGCGGTACAGGTGAAGGGCCCGTGCCTCCTTGGCCCCCAGGGGAGGGATGGGGCATCCCGTCTCGCCCTTGCACAAGGGAGGGACGGCGTCCCGCTGCCGGATGTCCCGGCAGGCTGCGCAGCTCACGCCCGGGTAGTCCCGGCGCGCCCGGACGTGAGCGCGGAGTTTTTTCTTCTTTCGGCCGCCTCCGCCTCCACCAGCCCCCTGAGGTCCAGGCTGGCCTCGCCCACGAATTTTGTGAACTCAAGCCACCGGGTCATGAGGAAATCGCAGTGCTCGGGGCTGTAGGGGTACGCCTCGCCCTCCAGGGTGATGCCCCGCCAGCCTCGCACCGCCCGCCGCCCCAGGAGACGGGCGGCCTCCCGGGCGTTGAGCTTCTCCACCTTCCGGTTCCGCCTGTCCCAATGGACCTCGGTGGCCTCGCGGGTGAGTTTCTCAAGCTCCTCCAGAGGAACGTACCTGAGAAGCACCTGGGCGTCCTGAATCTCCATGCGTCAACTCCTTTGATTTCTCCCTTCCCTGCCAGGGGAATACGTAAGGGGGATGTGAAATCCCCCTTACGCCCAAAAGGCACCCAGGCCTGAAAGTCCTCCCGCATCAGAGCTCCTATCTCCATGAATTCCTCCTCAAACTTAAATATCTCCTTGCCAGGGGGATACGTAATGCCTCTGCCTTTGGGGGATACCCCTTATGCCTTTTCAGGGGGATACGTAAGGGGGACGCGAGTCCCCCTTATGGCATAAGGACGTCCGTGTCGTTGCGGTTCGTCACCTCCACCCGAAAGGGCTTGGTCACGCCCGCCATCCCCGCCGGGGCCTCGTCGGCGGCCAGGCAGGCGAATGTCAGCGGGTGCCTGAGAATCCCTTCCGCCTTGGGCAGGTCCACCTCCCGGAGGGCCAGGGCCGGGAAGGAAAGGGCGAAGGTCCGCCTGTAGGCGGCGTCTATGAGCGCCCCCTCGAAGACG
>JARRLN010000066.1 GCA_037386965.1 Nitrospirota bacterium | reverse complement strand
TAATCCTTGTCCATAACCATCCCTCCGGAGACCTGAACCCCAGCGAGAACGATATCGTTGTATCCGCCTCAATCGCTCAGGCCTGCCAAACGGTGGATGTGGAGCTCTTTGATCACGTCATAATCGGAAAAGATGATTACTATTCCTTTGCCGAGAATGGAGATCTTTAAATGAGAGCCGATGGCTGGCCACCCGAGAAAGGCGGCAATCGTCTGTGAATTCGTAAATTGCAGTTTTCATTCAGAAACGATTCCGTTGTTTTGAAGTGGCTGAAGGTGCTCAGCGCATATATCCCTACAGTTCGGCATACCAAGGTCAAGTATATCGTGGACCCATTCTTCATTTCTCGATTACTTGCCATAACCTAAGACTTTCTATAGATTCCTGTCTAGCATCTTTTCAGATCCCGTCGCATGAGATGAAGAGACTCTCGTCTAGGTCAAGTCATCTCTGGTGGTATATCATTTCCCTTCCCGCAGTGGCAGACCTCCACAGACTCATGACGTCAAGTATGGCCTCCCTCACCTCGTCTCGCGAGGGCCATAGTCTATGCCTACATAAGGCTTCCCCAACGTACTGACAGGAAGAAGGAAATCTCCCTGCTGATTATCAAAGGAAACCATCAGGGTTCGGATTGGTTACCAGTGCTCATTTGAGAGAGAAAGCCTCACCGTTCCAGCCAGCGGCTAAGGTGCAACTTCCTGTGAGAAGCTTAGATGGATGGATTACATTTCGTCCATGAAATTGGACGCCTCAAGCTGGTCTTTCCCAAGCAACAGCCGGATAGTCTCTTTAGAGCTTCCAGAAGGTGTCACTACATGAAGCTTTCTTTTGAATCAGCCGTACTTAGAGTTTTTGCCGGGCAGCAGCTACGGAAGAGTTCCGGAAGACGATGTCCACTACGTTATTAATATACTGCTCGCTGGAAACACCGAAGACCGCCTCCTCCGGAAACTCCAGCAGCTATTTCGCCGACTCAGGATGTGAATGGTGTCATTGAAAGGTCGTAGAGACATCTGCGTATCCCCTCGCTCGTCCCCGCCTGAGTCCTCTTGGGCAAATAAGGCTCAGCGAGGGGCAGCCGCCCATTGCGACAAAGTCAGCGCCTTCCTCTCCGAACACTTTTCTCAGCAAGCTCGGCATGTTGACCTTGCCGATGGCCATGTATGGCAACCGCCCCTTTTTTTATTGCCCTAGCGAGGTGGACGAGGGAGCCGGGGAAGGATAATGGGAGGAGATTGTCATGTCTAGTTGCCTTGTCCCCTTCTGATGCAGGGACTGCATCCGCGCTGGCCTGCTCCAGCATATAATTGACTGCGCATTTCAAGTCCTAGGATTCGTGACCTCGGGTATGGCTTTGCGTGGGTGTACTGAGCAGCTAGGATAAAAATTTGGTTAGCATGTCGCAATAAGGAGTCTGTGGTTTTCAGCACATCTACGACTGAGAGGATTATTCTTCCTCATGGTTTTGCCTGAAGTCGTATTCGCACGCGAACATTATCCCCCGCCGCCGAGTGAGAGCCGACGCTTACCTCGCCGAGTGCCCCGAGCTCCTTCACAAGCTCCGTGATCCTCGCGGATGGAATTTCTGCCACAACCGAGGCGGCTTCCACGGTCTCATCTTCGAGCAGCTTTCCGCCTGCCTTCCTGACAGCGTCTTCACACTTCGCCCTGGCTTCGGCCAGGTCAGAGACAAGGACCGTAATCTCTACCTCGGCATCCTTATCAAGAACAAAGGCTTCCTCTTTAGGCGCGTTGTGCAACGCCCCGGGAGCCACCTCGCGTCCAACCCCGGTCCTTCCCTCGGGCGGAGCTCCCTCTTCACCCGGAGAAACGGCCTCAGGGCCTTCAGTCTCCCGCAGGGCCGGCTCCTTCGCCCCGGAGGAGGACTCTTCAGACTTTCTGAGTGCCCGTGCCCCTTCAGTCTTGTGCTTAACCCTCGATGGCCGTCTTTTGAACTCCCTTCCCTCATCCCGAGGCGAAGCGAATTCATCCATGGCCGGAGGCGCAGGAGTCTCGACTGCGGGTTTTGAGGCCAGTTTCATCTCCACCTCGGGCCTTGTCGCGTTAAAGATATAGACTGCCGCGATGGCGACAAGCGCAACCGCCACGGCCTCGACCGGGAGCTTCACGTGGAGCGGGAAGAATAGCATTCTCAGAATCTTCCTCTTCGGTTCGGCCTCCTCCGTGACTCTCCGCATGACCCTTTGGGTGAAGAATGGCGGGGGCTCCACCTCTGAAAGCGAGCGCAGATGCGTCAAAGTCCTCGCAAGCTCGGACAGCTCGCGCCTGCACGCAGGGCAGCCCTCTATGTGCTCTTCCACGGCCTTTCTCTCTTCCGCGGAGGCCTCTCCGTCGAGGTAATCGGACAGCCTGTTCCTTATGTCGTTGCAATTCATCTAAGAATCCCCCATCACGCGCTTGAGGCACTCCCTCACCGAGGTCCTCGCCCTGTAAAGGCGCGACTTGACCGTACCTTCCGCAACGCCGAGCATGTCACCGATCTCGGCGTAACTGAAATTCTGTATGTCCCTGAGGACAATAGCCTCCCGGAACTCGGCCTCAAGGGCCTCTATGCAGCCCTGCACCTTCACCTCTATCTCCTTCCTCTCAAGTTCATCAAGGGGAGAGGCCCCTGCGAAGGCGGGCTCTACCGTGACGCTTCCGCCATTGGCCAAAGCTGGGTTTCCGATTGATGCCGCCTCACGGCGAGCCCTTGTCTTCACCTGCCTCAGCCTGTTCCGCGAGAGATTGAGCACAATCGAGCAGAGCCACGTGGAGAAGCTCGACGCTCCCTTGAATTTCCCGAGGTTCCCGTATGCCGAAACGAAGGCGTCCTGGACTACCTCGCAGGCCTCCTCGAAGTCTCCGATCATGCGGAATGCGATATTTATCATCTTCTTTTCATGCCTCCTGACGAGGCCCTCGAAAGCGTCCACCTCGCCCCTGAGGCACCGCCCAAGGAGCTCCCCATCGGCATCCATGCGGTCGTCGTCACTCATTCGTTTAGACACCTCGCTATGCCCGAATGTTCCCGCCGGAAACACGATCTATTTGTCCCCTCCCTCGACGGAAGATGATGAAAATGAAATAGAACTCTTTTCTTCATCCCGGCCCTCGTCCGCCCCCGCCGAGGGGGAGAGAATAAATGTCTGCCGCAGACCTCAAAAGCAACAAACTTCATTATATTAACCGTCTCACCATAATGACAATAGTTATTACAAAAATCTTTCCCGCACTTCCACTTGCCAAAGGGGTATAACCCCTTTTTCTCCCTCAGCTTGAGGAGGGATGGGGAATTGCAGAGAGGAACGGGAATCCCTCATTAAGAGCAAATATGCAGCTTCCACAACGGTCAGGTTTTCTTCGGGAACTTTCCCGCGGCCGGTGGTGTCCAATCAAGTAGAAGCAGAGAAATCCAGGCGAAGGAGGTTCACGATGAGCATTGTGAAGGTCGCGTTGGTCGTGGCAGTGGCGGTGGTGCTCGTGGGCTGCAACGAGCCCGCCCAGGCAAAGGCGGAGGAGACACTCCAGCCCTCCAAAACGGGCGTAGAGGAACAAACGGGTGTGGCCCTCACCGTCTATAACGTAAACCTTGGCCTCGTGAAGGACCAGCGGAAAATCAGCCTCGGGCAGGGCACGGGCGAGCTCCACTTCATGGACGTGGCCGCGAAGATAATTCCCACCAGCGTCCACATAAAATCCCTATCAGACCCGGAGAGCCTCCACGTGCTTGAGCAGAACTACGAGTATGACCTCCTGAGCCCCCAGAAGCTCCTGGATAAGTACGTAGGCAAGGAGGTAAAGCTCTACCAGAAGAATCCCTACACCGAGCGCGAAGAAGTCGTGACGGCCACGCTCCTGTCGAATAACGGAGAGCCCATCTTCAAGATAGGCGACGAGATAACCTTCGGCCATCCTGGGCGAGTTCTTTTCCCGAGCATCCCCGAGAACCTGCACTCGGAACCCACCCTTGTATGGCTTCTTAGGAATACCCTTCCGGATGCTCAGAACGTGGAGGCGTCGTATCTCACCGGGGGCATCAGCTGGCAGGCCGACTATGTGACTGTCCTTGACGACACCGACACCAAGGCCGACCTTTCGGGCTGGGTGACCATAGACAACAAAAGCGGCGCGACGTACAGGGACGCGAAACTGAAGCTCGTTGCAGGCGACGTCCACCGGGCCGAGGACGAATACCGGCTGCGAGGCGCCCTGAGGAAGATGGCCGTAGCCGAGGCCGCCGCGGCGCCCCAGTTCGTCGAGGACTCCTTCTTCGAATACCACATCTACGCGCTCCAGAGACCGTCCACCATAAAGAACAACCAGATCAAACAGATAAGCCTCATGGAGGCCACGGGTGTGCCTGTGAAAAAGGAGTTCCGCTACTACGGGGCGGCCTACTACTACCGTTCGAAATACGGCGAAATGGTCTCCAACCAGAAGGTTGGAGTGTTCATCGAGATTGATAACAAGAAGGAAAACAACCTGGGCATCCCTCTTCCGAAAGGCAAGATCAGGGTCTACAAGAAAGACAAGGAGGGAAGCCTCCAGTTCATAGGCGAGGACAGGATAGACCACACCCCCAAAGACGAGAAGGTGAAGATTAAGCTCGGCGAGGCCTTCGACGTGGTGGGCACCCGCAAGCAGACCGACTGGCGGAAAATCGCCTACGACACCTACGAGGCCGCCTTCGAGGTCTCTCTCAGAAACCACAAGGACGATGACGTCCTCGTGAAGGTGATTGAGCCAATCCCCGGGGAGTGGAGGATGCTTGAAAGCTCGCACGAATACAAAAAGACCGATTCCTCCACGGCCGAGTTTCATGTATTGGTCCCGAAGAACAAGGAGACAAAGCTCACCTACAGGGTGAGGATGCGATTTTAGCCCTAAGCCGAATTAAAGGGGGATGCCCCTAGTAGGCATCCCCCTTATTGTTTACAAGAATCTGCCAATGGAGGGCCTAAGACCACCACCTTTCTCTCACAGGATTTCAAGCCCCGTGACGCCTGCGTCCCCAGCCCCGGCAGACGCGTGCCCGCAAATCCAGCGACTCTATTGAAAGATGGCGGGGTGCGCGTCTGGAGCCTTCCATCCTCCCACCGAACAATATCGTGCTGAACTCCAAATCGAGAATACGGGCATTGCCTTATGTAATTATTGCCAACTACATCCAGAAAGTGGCGTCGTCCCCTGCAAAATCGTTGCATGCAGTTCAACACGTAATTTCTAGGCCAGTAAAAAGGGGCGCCTTCAGACCTTTTTGAAAATTGCAGTTCGTGATGCTTTTGTGATATCTCTATTTTAGACTATACTTATATCAGACCAGACACTGTGAGGCTGTGCCTTAGGATGCAGAAACGCATTCTCATTATTGAGGACAATAAGGACCTCGCACACCTCCTAGAGATCCATTTGAAGGATTTGCACTACGACGTCGACCTCGCGGGCGACGGTATAGCAGGCCTTGCCAAGGCCGAGGGTGCGCGATATGATCTCATTATCCTCGACCTCATGCTTCCCGGTCTTGACGGTATGGAGATCTGCAGGCGCCTTCGCGGCAAGGCCTCATATACGCCGATCCTCATGCTGACGTCAAAATCATCGGAAGTCGAGCGCGTTATCGGCCTTGAGGTCGGTGCGGATGACTATGTGACAAAGCCCTTCAGCATTCCCGAACTGCTCGCCCGGATTAAGGCCATCTTTCGCAGGGTTGACACGCTCGAGCAGAATCGTCAGAAGGACAAGCTTGACACCATCGTCGCCGGGGAACTCATCCTGAACCCGGAAAAGCGCAGTGTGACATTGAAAGGGAAAGCCGTTTCCTTGACAGCCAAGGAATATGATCTGCTGCTTCACTTTGTCAGTCATCCCGGCAGGGTTTTCACGCGCCTGCAGTTGCTGGACTCGGTATGGGGATACGGACACGAGGGGTATGAGCACACCGTCAACTCGCACATCAACAGGTTGCGAGCCAAAATCGAGGAGAATCCCGCGAAGCCTCGCCATATATTGACGGTCTGGGGCGTGGGTTACAAATTCACCGATGAGGACAATGCGGGGGCCGCATGATCGCTAAGTCTCTGTACGCCAGGCTTTCGCTATCGCTTCTGGGGTTGCTTCTTCTGGTCGGCGTCTCCTTTATCATCATAAGCCTGTACATCACCGAGATGTATCGGCAGGAGGTCAGCCAGAGGCTTAACCAGGAACTGGCCCGGCGCATCGTCGCCGAAAAACCGCTCTTTCGGGACCATGGGGTAGACGAGGCAGCGCTTGAGGAGATTTTCGATGCGCTCATGGTCGTCAATCCGAAAATCGAGATATATCTTCTCGACCCCGAGGGCAACATACTGGCGTTTTCGGCAGAACCGGGCAAGGTGAAGCGGAAGAAGCTCGACCTTGAACCCGTGAAGTTGTTTCTCGGAGGCGAAACCGTTCTTCCCCTGCTCGGCGATGACCCGAGGAACCTCGAAGGGAAAAAGGTCTTTACCGCGGCGCGCATACCCGAACAGGGTACGCTCAAGGGATACCTGTACGTAATCCTCGGGGGAGAACTGTATGACAGCGTAAGCCAGAAACTGCAGGGAAGTTACATCCTGCGGCTGGGGATGTGGAGCATTGCTTCAAGCCTCGCTGTTGCGGTCGTGTCGGGGTTGATCATATTTGCTCTTCTGACACGCAGATTACGGCGGCTCAGGGCCGCAATGGGCGCCTACACGGATGGTGCGTCCCTTGACCGGCTGGGGCTGCCGGCAGAAACGGAAGGAGGCGAAGGCGACGAGATCGACAGCCTCGTTTCCACTTTCAGGCACATGGCAGTCCGGATCGAACAACAAGTGGATGCTCTGAAGACGGCCGATTCCCTGCGGAGGGAGCTGGTGGCCAATGCATCCCATGACCTGCGCACCCCCTTGGCCACAATGCAGGGTTACTTGGAAACACTCATGATGAAGGACGCGGACCTGTCGCCGGAAGAGAGGCGTAATTACGTCGAGACGGCCATCAACCATTGCAGGCGTTTGAACAAGCTGGTCTCGGACCTCTTCGAGCTGGCGAAGCTCGAGGCCCGGGACACCGCGGTATATCGCGAACCTTTCAACCTCAACGAGCTCGTCCAGGACGTCGTGCAGAAATTTCAACTGAGGGCCGAAGAGAAAAAGGTGGGAATTCACGCCAACGTTGGCGCCGATGTTCCCTTTGTGGACGCCGACATAGCACTGATGGAAAGGGTAATAGAAAACCTGCTGGACAACGCCCTTCGCCATACGCCCGAGGGCGGCTCCGTCAGCGTATCCTTCGAACACGACGGAGCCGGCGTTCTCGTGCGGGTCAGCGATACGGGATGTGGAATTCCCCGGGATGAGTTGCCCAGAATCATGGACCGGTTCTATCGGCTGGACAGAAGCCGCAGGGACAGGACAGGCCACTCCGGCCTGGGCTTGGCCATTACCAGGCGGATCCTCGAGCTTCACGGCAGCACAATCGAGGTCGAAAGCGAGGTAGGCGTCGGAACCACGTTTAGCTTCCGGCTGCCGGTCCAGCAATCCGGGCGCTGAGCAGCCTCAGGGGGCCGGGCTCCCGCATTGCAACCGGGCCTGTTACAAAAATGTGAACTTTTCGTGATGGCGCTGTGACCTCCGGCAGATATCCTCTGAGTATGAACACCGATACGGAAGGAGGTGACGGCGACGACCCTCCATGACTGGAGGCATCACGCGGGCGTCGGACGCCATCCGGGCGCACGGCGGGTTGTACGACACAGTGATTAGGTCGCCGTCCTTCCCGGGGGCAGGCCGTATCCGCCCCCGCCATTACTGGCCGAAGGAGGGGAGCTGTTACCATGGAAGAAAGGGCTGTGAAGAAACTACTCCCGTTCGTCATCATGTTCGCGCTTGTAGCGATTTCCTGTAACCGGTCGAAAGCCCTGTCTGAAATCAATGTGGACGATGACGGACTGGCCATCAGGGGATACGACGCAGTGGCCTATTTCACCCGGCATGCGGCAGTTAGAGGCAGCGCCGAGCATTCCCTCAGATGGAAAGGGGCGGAGTGGCGGTTTTCGAGCGCGGAGCACCTCGAGCTTTTTCGCAAGAACCCCGAAAAATACGCGCCCCAGTACGGAGGTTACTGAGCCTGGGCGGTGAGCCGTGGGTACACGGCTGATATAGACCCCGAGGCGTGGACCATCGTTGACGGAAAGCTTTACCTCAATTTCAGCAAGAAGGTGAGAAAGACATGGAGCCGGGACATCCCGGACAATATCGAAAAAGCCGACCGCAACTGGCCGGCAGTGCTCGGCTCCGAAGAGGGCACGTGATAGGAAAAAGGCTTGCGCCATATCTGTGGATGGCGGCTGCTGTTGTTGCGCTCTTCGCCGCCCAATCTCTTATAACAACGGAGGTGTCCTCCATGAACTCTTCTGAGGCCAGTAAAGAAATTCCCGCCATGGACGGGGAGGCCCCTGAGAAAGTAAGGACGGCTACCTTCGCCATGGGCTGATTCTGGACCCCGGACTCCCGGTTCGGGAGCATCGAGGGCGTCGTAAGAACGCGGGTGGGATACGCCGGGGGGCGCAAAGGCAACCCCACCTACCACAGCCTGGGCGACCATTCCGAAGCGATACAGATAGATTACGATCCCGAAAAGGTCAGCTACGAGGAGCTCCTGAGGGTCTTCTGGGGTGGGCACGACCCGGGAAGCCAGTCCTGGTCCCGGCAATACAGAAACATACTTTTCTACCACGACCCGAAGCAGAAGGAGCTGGCCCTGAAGTCCAGGGAGCGCCTGGAGGCGAAAACCGGCCGCAGGGTGGCAACCGACATCGTCCCCTATGAGAGCTTCCATCAAGCGGAAGACTACCACCAGAAGCACGCGCTTCAGCGATACCCGGACCTCATGGAGGAGTTCCGCGCCATGTACCCCGTCTTCACGGATTTCGTAAATTCCACGGCCGCGGCACGCGTGAACGGTTACCTGGCAGGATACGGCTCCTGTCAGACCCTCAGGCAGGATATCGACATGCTCGGCCTTTCCGAAGCGGCATCGCACTTTGTCCTCGAAGCCGCCTGCGGCAGGACAGCCCGCCCCCTGGAGTGCCCCATTCCAGGAAGGTAGAGGGAGTCGAGTTTACGCCTCACGTATTCAGAAGGATTTCAAGAGAAAGGGCATCCGGGAACCCGCTGCCCGGATGCCCTTTCTTATATCTTTCCCTTACCGGACGCTAAACGTCTCCGTCGTGTCGCCGGTGCCGGCGTCGAACTGATACCCACTCTTCAGAGCATCCGTTACAGTGGCGGTGTAGTCCCCGGCGTCGTTCCTCCCGGTCTTCCAGGTAAGGGCGGCGGTGCCATCGGTGCCCGTAAAGCCTTGCAAAGACGTAACCAATGCTCCGCCCGCATCACGAATATCCAGGAAGACTTGCACACCTGAGAGGTCCGCACCGTCCGGGTCCGCTGCATGGACCACTACGGCCACTGTGTCCCTCACCCGGAAGGTATTTGTCTGCTGAAGGAGGTTGCCCCTTCGGTCCACGGACCACGTGGTGGTACTGTTGATAGTAAGCCCCGAGACCTGGGGAACGGGCTTCTTGCCCCAGGCGGTGGAGGCCATCACATACGGGGCGGCCATGCCCGTTTGGAGCCACGCCTCCAGAAGGTTGGCCCCTTCGGCGGCAAGGAAGGCGTTCTGGCCCCCGTTGGCGAGATAGAGGAACTGGATATACTCCCAGCTTGTGGGCTGATAGAGGAGGTCGATGCTGGCATATGTTGCATGTGAGGGCGGGGTCAGGGTTACTTCGTCATAGTAGTTATATACCCCGCCCGGACCCGGATTTCCATACTGGTCGGCGGGCACCGGCAAGGCATTCCTTTTCCTCGCCTCATCGTAGCTCATCTTGTAGGGCGGGATGCGGTTGTCCTTGGCCACGTAGTTGTTCAGGACGAAGTGAAAGGTCTCGTGGTACGTCCCGGGGGCCGAAGCGGCAAGCTCGCCCAGGGTGAAGTCCGCGGCCCCTGTGTAACGGTCGTAGCTCAGAGGCAGGTTCGGGTCGTACCCGTATCCGACAAGCTTCGCGGCCCACTCTTGCGTCATCGCGTAGTGGGCTTCGTAGACCTTGGTGTTGGTGTCGTTTGGGTTGATGAGGCTCTGGACGCTGTACGGGGTTCCGTTAAAGGTGATTGTCGTGACGGGACCGTATGCGCCGTCCTCCCTGATGGGCAAACCCTCGGCATCATACCACTTGATGTTCAGCCACATGCGGCGTCCTTCGGGATACCCCGAGATGACCTTGTGCCCCGTCTGGTTGACCAGCCTCACGGTGTTCCCGCTGACCGAGAGGGAGACGCCCTCGCTGAGCTGCTTCATGGCGCGGGCCTTCCCGGCCTCCAGGGCCGCAAGCTGTGTGCCGGAAAGGCCGCCTCCTACCAGGAGCTTGCCCTGGCCATCCAGATACGCGATGGCGTCGGGCATCCAGTAGTTTCCGCCGGTCATGTCATGAAGCGGCAGGTCTTTCCTCACCGGAGCGCCTTTCTTGTTGCAGCCCGGACCGCTCACCGGCCTCAAATGGCAGGTCTGGCAGGTGAAATAACGCGTGGTTCCGTCTTCGTACTTGCCTCCCGTGCCCGCCCCTAAAGCACTTTCATAGGCGGCCTGAAGGGCGCCGCCCTGGAGGTCGGCTGGAAGCGCCGTATAAGCCGTATACGAGACGGGCGTGCTGGAGAGCGCGCCTGCCTTGAACTCACTGTACGTCCTCTCCACGATGCCGTACTGGAAAGGAAAGTTGTTGAACGCTGCCTTCTCCGTGAGCGGGGAGCCCAGAACGCCGCTGGCAATGACCTCGTCCGCCGTGTCCTGTGCCCCGTAGTTCGGAGCAAGGTCGCCCACGGCCGGGTTGGAGACGTCATGGCAGGTACCGCAGAAGTCCCGGGAGCGGTGGAATTGAGACTGCAGGAATTGGTGTCTGGCCGCAGCGTCGCCATACGGGCCGAGCTTGTCGCTGCTCCCCCACATGACGTACATTCCGCTCCCGTAATAGCCTTCTCCGGTGAGCATGTCGTAGGCCAGAAACGGGCTGAACTGCACGCCCTGGTGTTCGGAGTTGTCCGGGTTTACCATCTTGTGGCACACCTCGCACTCCACGCCGTCTCCGTCTCCGCGGCCCAGGCCGGAGCCGTCTGTGGGAAGGGAGCGGCCGGCAAGCCATCCGGCCGAGGTGTGGCACCGGAGGCAGAGGTCTCCCGCTCCGTCAAAATCCTGCTCGGCCACGGCGAGCGTTGCCCAGAAGATGGGGTCGCGGCCCGCGTTTGCCATCATGCTTCCCCGCCAGTTAAACGCGGGCTCAACGGATACGTTGTATCCCCCGTGGCAGTTATCACACTTGTCGGGAGATTCGAGGTTGTTCACCTCCCCCGGCTGCGTGCCCGGCTGCTGGATCTCATTCGGAACAACGTCGGCCGCACCCGCAGGAGCTGCAAGAAACACGGCCAATAAAATCACTGCCCATGAAATCATCCGTCCCATGGCTCGGTCCCCCTTTCAAAAAAGGTCCCTCCCCTTAAGTTTGTGTACCATCGAACGTGCAGGCGGTCAAGATAGATAATGCATTAATAAATTGTTTTAATTAACAAAATTCGAGTGAAAATAAAGAGTTATGCGATTCCGACAGGCGATAAAAGGCATTATCCAAGAGATGGGAGGCTGTGTGCTCCTGGCAGGGATTGCTCTGACCCGCCAGCTTCCGCAGACCTGTCGGGCTTGGGAAAGCTGCGCACTTCCGTTAAGGGGTTGGCGCCATTGCTTTTTTTGGCATTGTTTGTCAGGAGGAGAAGTCCACAGTTATCAGGTTGCGGACTTCAGGATGAACGCATTTCCGCGACCCCTGCATCCCCCTGGGAGACACCCGCATTTTTTCTTTATATGACCGAATCGTTATTTTTTCGTGACACTTTTGTGATGCGCCGCAACTAGACTGAATTAATAAAGCACCGACACACTCGACCGGCAACGATATCCGTTCAAGCTCATCCAGTTGTGCACGGATTCTCCTTTTAACGCGAGTGGCGGGCGTTCTTACGTGATGAGGAAAAGAGGAAAGGGGGTCATGAAAGTCGAGATGGGGCTATTGAAGCGCAGCTGGTGAAAATGAGGAAATGGACGCACTTCCGGAAAGTGCGGACAGATGAAAGGAGCGATGAGATGAACAGAAAAATCATAGTGGCATTTATGGCCGTTGCGTTTCTGATGAGTTCGGCGGTCGCTGCCTTTTCTAATGACCAAGATGCAGAAGTCACGGCCGGGGCAGTCTACACCATGACCAACGCCGCCGATGGTAACCAGTTGGTCGTTTTTGCGCGAGGCGGAGACGGTCTCCTCACCATGGCCGGCGCCATACCGACCGAGGGTTTAGGTTCCGGCGGCGGCCTGGACCCTCTGGCCTCCCAGGGCGCCATCGTGCTCACCGAGGACCACCGGTGGCTATTGGCAGTGAATGCGGGCAGCAACGAGATTTCCGTGTTTCGCATCATGTGGGACGGTCCCGTGCTGGTGGGCAAGGTTGACTCAGGCGGCGAATTTCCCGTCAGTCTCACCGTCTTCCATGACCTGGTATATGTCCTGAACGCTGGGGGGACTGCTAACATCACCGGTTTTTACCTGGGTTACCAGGGCCAGTTGACCCTTCGCAGCAATTCCACCCGAGACCTTGGCTCCGGAGGGTTTGCACAGGTGGGCTTCGACCCGCAGGGCAATAACCTGGTAGTTACCGACCGGGACGAGAACGAGATTCTGGTCTTCCCGCTGAACCGGCACGGCTTGCCCGCCATTCACCCGGTAACGTCAATGTCAATCGGTCTCGCTCCTTTCGGGTTCGTCTTTGACGAAAAAGGCCATCTGCTGGTCTCAGAAGCGGGCAGCGGAGCGGTTTCCTCATATGCCATCAATCGCAACGGCTCCCTGCAGGTGATTAGTCCATCGATTGCAAACGGCCAGGCCGCCACTTGCTGGATAGCCAGAAATCAGCGGGGCTATGTTTTTACCGCCAACACCGGCAGCCAGAACCTTTCCCTCTATGAAGAGGAGCGCAACAATGGCCGGCTTGACCTGCTCGATGCGACTGCTGGTTTCGGCAACCGG
>JARRLN010000065.1 GCA_037386965.1 Nitrospirota bacterium | reverse complement strand
CGAGGACCGGGAGCTTGCCGCCCGGCACCTGACGGATGTGTGGCAGAAAGGGGGCAGGCAAAACGCCGAGCTCCGCCTGGTGCGGGCGGACGGTTCCGAGTTTTACGGGAGGCTCGAGTCCGCCCTCGTGGACGGCGAACCCCAAGGGGACCTCTGCATCTCCATCATCGCCAACGTCACGCGGTCCCGCCTCACCGAGGAGGAGCTGAAGGGGAAGGAAGAGACCCTTCACGCCGTCGTGCAGGCCCTCCGGGAAGGCATTGCCTTCAGCGACGGCGAAGGACGGTTCCACGTCTATAACCGGAGCATGGAGCGCCTGACGGGTTACACTCGCGAGGAGGCCAATGCGACAGGCGACTTCAACGTCCTTCTCTACCCCGACCCGGAGGTGCGGCGGGCGGCCGCCGAGCGGCTGGAGCAGCTGAAAAGCTTCGGTGACACCATCGAGACGGAGGCCCTCATCAGGGCCAAGGACGGCTCGGAGAGACACGTCGCGGTCATAACCGCCCTGGTGCCGTACAAAGACAGGACAATGTACCTTAGTGCCTTTCACGACCTCACCCGGAAAAGGAAGGCCGAACAGGAAAGAGAGCGTTTCGTCGGCCTGCTGGAGGAGACGGCCGACTTCGTGGGCATCAGCTCCCCCGAGGGCGGGCTGCTTTACATGAACAGGGCCCTTCGCAATTTACTGGATATCCCTCCTGAGGCGGACATCTCCGCGCTCGAGGTCCCGCAGGGCCTTACGGAAGAATCGGCGCGGCGCATCATGCGGGAAGGCATTCCGACCGCTCTTCAGGAGGGCCGCTGGCGGGGCGAGGCCCATCTGGCTGGACGCGACGGGGGGGAAATCCCGGTCTCCCTTCTCATCGTCAGCCACCGGGCGCCCGACGGCTCCGTTACATACATCTCGGGCGTGGCCAGGGACATATCCGAGCTCAAACAGGTGGAGGACACCCTGAGGGTCGCCGAAAGCGCCATCGCCTCGTCCATCAACGCCATAGCCCTGGGAGACCTCGACGGCACGCTGACCTTTGTCAACGATTCGTTCCTCAGTCTCCTGGGCTATGCGAACAAAGAAGAGGTCCTGGGCAGAAGCTACATGGATTTTGCCGTCCAGAAGGAAAACGCCGGCCGTCTCCTGGAGGTGGTGCGTGCCGAGGGCGGCTGGATAGGCGAGGGAAAGGCGGTGGCATCGGACGGCAGGCATCGGGACATCCAGATATCGGCCAGCCTGGTCAGAAACGCCGAGGGCAACCCCCTCTGCCTCATGGCGTCCTTCATAGACATCAGCGGCCAGAAGCGCACCCTGCAAGAGCTCCGGAGCTCCGAGGAAAAGCTCCTGTCGCTGACGGAGAACAGCCCGGACTTCATTCTCTATCTGGACCGGGACGGGACGATTTTACACATAAACCGTGCCCACGAGGGCCGGAGCACGGAAGAAATCCTCGGCACATACGTCCACGAATACGTCCTCCCCGAGGACAGGGAGACCCTCAGGCGGCACATGCAGACGGCCTTGCGGACGGACCGCACCATGATGTTCGAGATGCGTGCCGTGGGACCTCGCGAGTACCCCCTCTGGTACGAATGCAACCTGGGGCCGGTACGGCTGCACGGCGAGGTCACGGGCGCCGTCCTCATCTCCCGCGACATCACCGAAAGAAAAAACGCGGAGGATGCCCTCGCCATGTACCGGGAGCAGCTTGAGGACATGGTGGTCAAGCGCACCGAGGAGCTGGCCTCGGCCGTGGAGCTCCTGCGGGAGGAAGTGGCCGAAAGAAAGAGCGTGGAAGAAGCCCTCAAGGCATCCCGCCGGGAGCTGCGAGCGCTTTTTGCCAATCTTCAGGAGGTCCGGGAAGACGAGCGCAGGCGCATAGCCAGCGAGGTGCATGACGAAATGGGACAGATACTTACCGCGCTGAAGCTCGACCTGGCCTATCTGGGCAAGAAGGTCTGCCCGGATGAGGCCGCCGCCGAGAAGCTCCGCTCCATGTCGGCACACGTGGACAGCGTCATATCCGCCGTCCAGCGCATCACGATGGAGCTCAGGCCGACGGTCCTCGACGTCCTCGGCCTCGTGGCCGCCCTGGAGTGGCAGGTCCGGGAGTTCGAGTCGTGGTCCGGCATCACCTGCGCCACGGACCTCGCCATGGAGGACGCGGACATCGAGGAGTCCATGGCCACCGGCCTGTTCCGCATAGCCCAGGAGGCCCTCACCAACGTGGCCCGGCATGCCGAGGCGACAAAGGTGACAATTCTCCTCAAGCGGGAGCAGAACAGGATTCTCATGGTCATCGAAGACAACGGCAGGGGCATACCGGAAGACAAGCTCGACGGGCCGGCCTCTCTGGGCATCTCGGGCATCCGGGAGCGCGTCCGCTACATGGAGGGAACACTGCAGGTCGCAGGACGGTCCGGCCAGGGCACGACCCTGAGGGTGAGCCTGCCGCTGCTTTAATAAGGACGTCAGGAATGAAAAAAGTACAGATCCTCATAGCCGACGACCACCCCATCGTGCGCATGGGCCTCCGCCAGATCCTGGAGGAAACGATGGGCTCCATCGACGTGGACGAGGCGGAAAACGGACAGAGCGCCCTGGACAAGGCGGCCAAGCAGCATTACGACATCATGCTCCTGGACATAGCCATGCCGGGGCTCAACGGGCTGGACGCGCTGAAGCTCCTAAGGACCCAATGTCCCAAGCTCCCCGTCCTCATGCTGAGCATGTACCCCGAGGACCTTTACGCCGTCAGGGCGCTCAGGGCAGGGGCCGCGGGATATCTCACCAAGTCCAGCGCCCCGGACGAGCTGTTCTCCGCCATCGAGAAGATCCTCTCGGGCAAGAAGTTTGTCAGCGCCTCCCTGGCCGAACGCCTGGCCCTGGAGCTGGAAGGCAACAACAGGGAGAGGCCCCACGAAAACCTCTCGGACCGCGAATACCAGGTGATGCTCCTCATAGCCTCGGGGAAGACCATCTCCGACATAGCCCAGGACCTCTCCCTCAGCGTGAAGACCGTCAGCACCTACCGCACCCGCGTCCTGGAGAAGATGAACATGAAAAGCAATGCCGAGCTCATCCATTACGCGTTGAAAAGTGGTTTGATTTCATAGTCTTTCTCGCGCGCACGCGTCGATTCCTACAGCGTGTCGGTCCTTCGCCTACACCAAAATCAGTTCCCTTCCGATACCCTCTTCAAACCCTCGCGCCGTACCATACGACTAAAGCAACGGGACACACGCCGGGGAAATACGAAAAGGGAGGAGGCGCCATGAAATGTCCATTGCTTGAGGGGAACTACATCTCCTGCTGCCACGCATCCAGGGACATCTATGTCCCCAGCGGGTTCGAGCTCAAGGAGTACTGCACGACAAGCACCTACAGGGCCTGTCCCCTGTACCTGAGAGCCAGGAGCGGGTCGGAGGAGCGGTTCGCCTGGGATGGGCGTGACGCCCGGAGCGCAAGGGTCCGGAGCATGTGACGATGTTGCCAAGGGTCCTCAAGCCGGACGCTGACATAATCTTTATCTGACGAACTCGGGAGGAAACTGATGAGTGTGCGGACGCTTTCGGAACAAGTCATTGTTCAGGCCGTGGAAGACCTTTTCGACCCGGCCACCCGGGCGGAAGCCGTGGACTTTTTTCGGGGGGACGGTTTTCATTTCTTCGCCGACGTCTCGGGGATGAATGCCCGTGACAAAGGCAAACTGCTCGTTTTGCTGGAAAGGCTTCTCAGTCCGGAAGAACAGGGGCCTTCGGTCGATGCCGGGGAGGCCAAGGAGCGGCCCGCCTCGGGCATGCCTTCTCTCTCGCTTGCAGCACTTGAACGGCTACACGTTACGCGTCCATGATGCCATTCGGCCAGACCGGGGGCGAACACCCACACAAGCCGAGCTGCCCCCCAGCGAACGCCCCCGGTCTTCTCTTGCCGCCGGTCATTTAAAATGAGAAAGGGCCCGCTTGTAAGCCTTTTCAAGCTCCTGCATGGCCTTTTCAAGGTGAGGTTTCGCGTCCTCCCAGGCCCCCTCGCCGGCTGAGCGAAGCTCCCTGAGCTTCTCCTCAGCCTCTCTCTTCTTCTGCTCTGCCTGCTCCATGGCCTCCCGCAGTTTCGGCTGGGCCTCCTCCTTTGCCTTCCTGAGCCTCTTTTCGAGCTCGTCGAGGCGCTCCTCGTAGCCCTGGAGCTCCCTCTGCACCTGTTTTTCGTACTCCTTCCGTTTCTCGCTCACGTATTTGCGGGTTGCCTCAACGGCCTCTCCGCTCTCTCTTTTGACATCCTCCGCGCTGGTGCCGCCCGCCTGCCCGGCTGCCGAGGCCCATTGAGCACCGGGGCATACGGAAACCGCAAAAAAAGTGAAAACAAGTACCCTGAATATCCAGCCCGCCTTCATCGTGCCCCCCTAAATCCTTTTCACGAGGCCTATGACAAACAGCAGCACCATCGCTCCCACCACGGCCATGACCAGGGAGCCCACAAACCCGTAGGCCTCCACGTTCAAGATATCGAAAAGATAGCCCCCGATGACCGCCCCCAGCACTCCCACCACCAGGTTTCCGGCAAGCCCGAAACTGTGGCCCCGCATCAGCTTGCCCGCCACCCAGCCGGCGAGAAGGCCGATTATCAAAAACCAGAACAGCTCCATGCGGCCCTCCCTTCCCGAATACGCACCACCTTCCACAAATGTAAACGAGAAAAGGGACTTTGGCAATGGATTTCCTCGCCGGTCTTGTGCCGGCCGGCAGAGGGCTCTTCATCCCCGGGTTCGTGGAGAAGCCAATGGTGGAAAAACGGTGGAAGAGGCCACGAAAAAGGGGTCACCCGGACCGGATAACCCCTTGATTTACTTGGTGGCGGGGGCGGGATTTGAACCCGCGACCTTCGGGTTATGAGCCCGACGAGCTACCAGGCTGCTCCACCCCGCGACACACGTATTTACTATATCGAAAACCTCCGGACAGTGTCAAATCCAGAATGGCCGCACCCGGTGTGGTAACCCTGTAAGCCCTCATGAGGGCGGCAAAAAACAACCATCCGGAGACGTTGCGGGAGGTTATTCATAAGAAATATTGATGAATTTATATAAGTCAATTGACAGCTATGCATTAAGGATGTATCCTTGTAACGGCTGGAGCGGGATAGCGACGGTCCGCATGCCTGCTCGGCCCGCGTGGATAGGGTAAGGGGCGGAACAACCCGTTTTTTGTCACGGAGGTGAACATGGGCTCCACTGGAGGAGAGAAGCACGGGGAACTTTACGCATCCCTTGTGCGCAAAGGGGTGTCGCGGCGGGACTTCATGAAGTTCTGCACAGCCATGGCCGCAACGCTGGCCCTGCCGGCAGGCTTCGGGAGCACCATTGCCGAGGCACTGGAGAAGGCGGACAAGCCCGTCCTTGTCTGGCTGGAGTTTCAGGACTGCGCGGGCAACACCGAGTCCTTCCTCAGGGCCGACCATCCGACGATAGCGGAGTTGGTCCTTGATATCGTTTCCCTGGATTATCACGAGACCATCATGGCCCCGGCGGGTTTCCAGGCCGAAAAATCCCTTGAGGACGTGGTTAAGAACCAAAAGGGCAAGTACCTCGTCGTGGTGGAAGGCTCCATACCTACAGGCGACGGCGGCGTATATTGCACGGTCGGCGGCAGGGCCGCGGTGGACATCGTCAAGGAGGTTTGCGGCAACGCCCTTGCCACTATCGCCGTGGGTGCCTGCGCCTGGGACGGCGGGTGGCCAGCCGCACAGCCCAACCCGACCGGAGCGAGAGGGGTCAAGGACGTTGTGAAGGGCATTACCCTCATCAACCTGCCCGGATGCCCGGCAAACGTCGAAAATATAACCGGCACTGTCGTCCACTACCTCACCTTCGGGAGCTTCCCGGTCACCGACAGCATGGGGCGGCCATATTTCGCTTACAGGGAAATCATCCACGACCACTGCGAAAGGAGGGCCCATTACGACGCGGGCCAGTTCGTGAGGCAGTGGGGAGACGAAGGGCACCGCCTGGGATGGTGCCTTTACGAGATGGGCTGCAAGGGACCGGAGACGAGGAAGAACTGTCCGCAGATAAGATGGAACGGAGGCACCAACTGGCCCGTCCGCTCGGGCCACGGCTGCATAGGATGCGCGGCACCCCACTTCTGGGACACGATGTCGCCTTTTTACAGACGCCTTCCCAAGGTGCCCGGCTTCGGCATCCAGTCGACCGCTGACCGCATCGGCGTTGGCGTGGCCGCCGTCACCGCCGGGGCTCTGGCAACCCATGGCGTGGTGAGGGCCGTCAGGGGCAAGAAGACCGAACCCGAGAAAACGGAGGAGTGAAGATGGCGAAAAAGATTGTCGTTGACCCCGTTACCAGGATTGAAGGCCATCTGAGAATCGAAGCCCAGGTCGCCGACGGAAAGGTCTCCGATGCGTGGGCATCGAGCACGATGTTCCGGGGAATGGAAATCATCCTGAAGGGCCGGGACCCGCGCGACGCATGGCTGTTTGCCCAGCGAATATGAGGCGTTTGAACGACGGTTCACGCCACCAGCTCCGTGAGAGCTGTAGAAAACGCGCTTGACATAACGATTCCGGACAACGCAAGGCTCATCAGGAACCTGATAACGGGCATTCAGTACGTGCAGGACCACGTCATCCACTTCTACCACTTGCAGGCCCTTGACTGGGTGGACATCGTCAGTGCCCTCAAGGCGGACCCCGCCAAGACCGCCGCTCTTCAGCACTCCATCTCGGACTGGCACAATTCGGGTGCCGGGTATTTCGCGGACGTAAAGGCGAAGCTGAAGGGCTTTGTGGATCGCGGCCAACTCGGGCCCTTCGCAAACGCCTACTGGGGCCACCCGGCCTACAAGCTTCCGCCCGAGGCCAACCTTATGGCAGTGGCCCATTATCTCGAGGCCCTGGACTGGCAGAAGGACGTCATCAAGATACACGCGATCCTGGGAAGCAAGAACCCCCACGCCCAGACGTACCTCGTGGGCGGGACGGCCTGCGCCATCGACCCCAACAGCGAGAGCGCCCTCAACGTCATCAGCATCTCCCTGATGAAGGAACTGGCCAACAAGGCGAAGGTCTTCGTGGAGAAGGTCCATATCCCCGACCTCCTGGCGGTGGCATCTTTTTACAAGGACTGGGCCGCGTACGGTGCGGGCGTCGGCAATTACCTTTCCTACGGCGAGTTCCCGAACGACAACATCTCCAACACCGACAACCTCTGGCTGCCGCGCGGCATAATCCTCGGGAAAGACCTGAGCACGGTTCACCCCGTAGACCAGGAAAAGATAGCCGAGTACGTCACCCACTCCTGGTACACCTATCCCGAGGGGAACGACGTGTCCAAGCATCCCTGGGAGGGAGAGACGAACTACAAGTACACCGGGCCCACGCCCCCCTACGAGGAGCTTGACACCGACGCCAAGTACAGCTGGATCAAAGCCCCCCGCTATAACGACACGCCGATGGAGGTAGGCCCCCTGTCCAGGATGCTGGTGGCGTACGCTTCCGGCCACAAGCGGGTGCAGGATGTGGTCAACATGGCGCTTGGCAAACTCAACGTCGGACCCGAAGTGCTCTTTTCCACCCTGGGACGCATAGCCGCGAGGGCCGTGGAAACACTCGTGACCGCCGAGAAGATACCGGACTGGATTGACCAGCTCGACGCTAACATCAAGAAGGGCGACTTCCGGATAGCCGACACCTCCAAGTGGGAGCCTTCCACGTGGCCCGCGGACACCAAGGGTTTCGGATGGCACGAGGCTCCCCGCGGCTCCCTGGGCCACTGGGTCCGCATCAAGGACCAGAAGATAGAGAACTACCAGTGCGTGGTGCCGAGCACCTGGAACGGCTCGCCGCGGGACGCCAAAGGCCAGAGGGGAGCCTACGAGGCGGCGCTTATCGATACTCCGGTAGCCGACCCCAACCAGCCCCTTGAGATACTGAGGACCGTGCACTCCTTCGACCCTTGCATGGCCTGCGCGGTGCACGTTCTGGACGCGCAAGGGAAGCCCGTGATGAAGATACGGGTCGTTTAGAAAGGAGGGCCATGTGAACGGGAGAAGCAGAGTATACGTCTGGGAGTTCCCGGTAAGGTTCACCCACTGGGTGAACGTACTTTCCATCCTCACCCTCTCGGTCACGGGGTACTACATCGGCAACCCATTCGTCCACGCCCAGTATGCCAGTCAGTACATCATGGGCTGGATGCGGTTCATTCACTTCGTGACCGCGTACGTCTTCACGGCGAGCATCGTCGTGCGCCTGTACTGGGCCTTCGTGGGCAACAAGTACTCACGGTGGACCCAGCTCTTCCCCTTGACGCCGGCAAGGTGGCACGAGCTCTTGGAAAACCTGAAGTTCTACCTCTTCATCCGGCGCAAGCCGGTCCCCACGGTGGGCCATACCGCCCTGGCGGGTGCGTGGTACTTCTTTCTGTTCGTGCTGCCGGCCTACGAGATAGTCTCGGGGTTTGCCCTTTACAGCGTCTCGCACACCGGCTCCATCGTATGGACAGCCCTAGGGGGCTGGCTCCTCGCGGTTCTGGACCTTCAGACCATCCGGCTCTGGCACCACTTGGTCATGTACTTCATCCTGGCTTTCGTGCTCATCCACATCTACATCGCCCTGTACCTGGACATCGCGGAAAAAAATGGGCTCATGGAGAGCATATTCAGCGGATACAAGTTCGTCACCAGGGAGGAGACGAAATAAAAACAGTCATCCTGGGCATCGGAAACATTCTTCTTCGCGACGAAGGGGTCGGGGTCCACGCCGTGGCGTCCCTGGGGGAGCTCTATGAGTTTCCGCCTCATGTAGAGCTCTTGGACGGCGGCACAATGGGCCTCGACCTCCTTCCTTTCGTGGAGGGGGCGGAAAACCTTCTCATCGTGGACGCCGCCGAGCTCGGGGAAGAGCCCGGCACGGTCCGCCTCCTGGAAGGTTCCGACATCAGCTCTTTCCTGGACATGAAGTTCTCCGTCCACCAGATAGGGCTCCCCGACATGCTCTTTGCCGCCGAACTCATGGACATTTCCCCCCGGCGGCTGGCCATGGTGGGCGTTCAGCCCCAGGACATGGGCACCGGCACGGAGCTTTCCGAGACTCTAAGCAACGCGATGGGAGACGTTCTTCACTCCGTAATCGAAAAACTCTCCGCATGGGGCGTCGCCCCCTCAAGGAGGAGCCATGTGCCTGGCCATACCCTCTGAAGTCGTCGAGATAGAGGATCTCATGGCCACCGTGGACGTGATGGGCGCCCGCCGGGCCGTCAACCTGGTGCTCATGCCCGAGGAAGTGGCCCTGGGGGACTTTGTGCTGGTGCACGCCGGCTTCGCCATCCAGAAAGTGGACCAGGAGGCCGCCGAGGACGCACTGGCCCTCCTGAAAGAGGTCGTCCAAAAGCTGGAGCAGGAAGGCGCCTTCCAGGAGGACGAAGACTGGGATGCCCTCCCCCCGCCCCCCGGGTTTCCTTCGCTTTAACCGTCCCCTTTCGGCACGGTTCCGAAGAGGGCGGAATTCCCTTGTGTTAAAACCACTTTGTGGAATAAACTAAAAGAATGAAGGGCGTCATCCTTTCCGGCGGCAGAAACAGCCGGTTCCCTTATCCCAAGGGATTCATCGAGGTCGAAGGTGAGAGTCTCCTTGCACGAAACGTCGCCCTTCTCAGGTCTCTGGTGGGAGAGGTAGGCATAAGCACCAACGTGCCGGAGCTTCATTTCCCCCTGGGGGTTCCCCTTTTCGGCGACGTCATTGACGATGCCGGCCCTCTCGGAGGGATTTTCTCGGCATTCCTGGCCACCGGGGCGGACGCACTCCTGGTCGTGGCCTGCGACATGCCTTTTCCTAACCCCGAGCTTATGAGGTATATTATAAGGAAGACGGCCGGGGAGGCCACGGTGCCCCTCTGGGAAGGCCGCCCGGAGCCACTTTTGGCCGTTTATACGAGGAAGACCTTGGAGAGGATGGAGGCCTGCCTCCGGAGCGGGCGGCGGTCTCTTACGGGTTTCCTCCGGATTCTGGATGTCCGGTACATAGAGGAGCCGGTCGTCAGGAGGATGGACCCGGCCGGGGAATCCTTCGTAAACATAAACACCCCGGAAGACTTCGAGAGGGTGTTCGGCCGGGGCAGGAAAAGCGCCCTGGCCCAAGGAGGGTAGAGATTATGTTCGGATTGGGAACGCAGGAGCTCATTATCATCTTCCTGATCGTCATGGTGCTGTTCGGGGCCTCACGGCTCCCCGAGATAGGCAGCGGCATCGGGAAGGCGATAAAGAACTTCAAGAAGGCCACCTCGGAGCCCGACGAAATCGATGTGACTCCGAAGAAGGAAGTTCAGTCCAAGTCGGACGAAGAAAAAGAAAAGAGTGCATAGGGGTTTAACCGCGGAAATCGACCTCGATGCCGCGCTTTATAACCTCACTTCCCTCAAGGCGGCTGCCGGCGGCCTGCCGGTTATCGCCGTGGTCAAGGCAGACGCCTACGGGCACGGCGCTGTGGAACTCTCCCGTCTTTATCAGAAGGCGGGCGTGCACGCCCTTGCGGTAGCCTTCCTCTCCGAAGCCCGGCAACTGCGGGAGGCGGGCGTCACCGCCCCTGTCCTGGTTCTGTTCGACCGGTCCGAGGTGAAGGACTATTTCGCCCTGGGCTTGACCCCGGTCATTCATGACGCGGACACCGCCCGGGCCTTCTCGGAAGAGGCATCGAGAGGCGGCACCGTCCTGGACGTCCACGTCAAGGTGGACACCGGCATGGGCAGGATGGGCATGCCGCCCCTGCCCGAGGAGGTCTTGTCGGTGGCGCGTCTTCCCGGCCTCAGGGTCGCGGGCCTCATGACCCACTTTTCCGAGGCGGACCTCGCCGACGGCGAATTCATGGCCGTTCAGCTCAGGCGTTTTCACTCCCTGCGGGAGGCCCTGGCCGGTGCGGGCCTTACCCCTCTATGCCACGTCGCCAACAGCGCCGCGTGCCTTGCCTTCAGGGAGTCGCACCTGGATGCGCTCCGCCCCGGCCTGGCCCTCTACGGCGAAAGCCCCTTCGAGGACGGGCGTGAGGGGCTTGCCCCCCTCAAGCCGGTGATGACCGTCAAGGCCCGGGTCCTGGCCCTCCGCCGCATGGGCGCGGGCCAGCCGGTAAGCTACGGGCGCACCTTCGTCACAAAGCGCGACACCCTGGCCGCCGTTCTGGCGGTGGGATACGCCGAGGGGTTCAGCCGCCGATTCTCCAATACGGGCCATGCCCTGCTGGGAGGCACGCGCGCTCCCGTGATGGGGAGGGTCTGCATGGACCTCGTCGTGGTGGACGCCACCGAAGCGCAAGGCGTCAGGGAGTTCGACGAAGCCGTGCTCCTCGGTGCCCAGGGGGACGAGAGAATCACCGCATGGGAGCTCGCCCGCACGGCCTCCACCATCCCCTACGAAATCCTCTGCTCACTGGGGCGAGGGGCCAGACGGGCCTATACCGGATGAAACTCCGGATATCGCAGAGAACACATTCGGCGCGGGAGGCATCCGGACGCCCCGGACCGAAGCCCGCAAAAAGGGCCGCCTCCGGATAGGGCGGCCCTTTCGCCTGTTCTTGTCGCTCTCAATATCTGACTAAAGGCAGCGCACCACCGGGCCTGTGTGCTCTTTTATCTCCGGGGTGAACGTGGCGGGCTTCCTCCCGAAGCAGATGCCGAGCTGTTCGTAAAGGGCTACTTCGTCCAGGTCCACGTGCCTTTGCTTGATGACCTCGGCCGTCGACTGATAGAAGATATCTTTCCCGCGGACGTCGATGACCGTAACCCCCGTGATGCCCCTGGAGAGAAGGAGTGTCGCCGCCGCACCCGCCTTTTGCCCGAAAACCACGTCAAAGGCAGAGGTCCTGCCCGAGCGCACCAGGTGTCCCGGCGTAACTTCCCTGACCTCGGGAAGCTCGTAGACGCCCGGGACGAACATGCCGACATCTTTCATGAATGCGGCAATCTCGGGGTCCTTCTTCATCCTCTCCTCGAGCCGCTTCCTGACGTACTTGCCCGCTCCGGCGAGCTTGACATGGCCGAAGGCGTCCTTTCCGGCGCCGGTGTCGGCGATGGTCTCGCCCTTGGCGTCCTTCATGCCCTCGGCGGCCACGATGCAATAGGTCCCGGCGTGCACGTCGCTCTCGCGGACGCGCCGGGTGTATCGCTTCTTCATGTGCTCGTAGACGACGTCGAAGTCAACGGGTATCTCGGGCAGGAGGATGCAGTCCGCCTCGGCGCCCACTCCCCCGCGGAAAGCGGTGTGCCCCGCATAGCGCCCGAAGACCTCCACGACGAGCACCCGGTTGTGGCTCATGCCGGTGGTCTTCAGGTCCCGGGTGAGCACGGCGATGCGGTTGACCGCCGAGTCGCCGCCCACGCTGTAGGACTGCAAATCGAGGTCCATCGTCTTGGGCACGTGCACGCACCGAATGCCCTGCTCGCCCAGGTCCACCATGACGCTTCCGGTGTCGTCGCCCCCGCTGATGACAAGGCCCTCGATGCCGTGCTTCTTGAGCCCTTCCTTGATGCGCTCGTACTTCTTCGGGTCCTCTATCTTCTTTATCTTCACCCGGGAGTGCCCCGCCTCGGACCCGGCCGCGGTAGCCTCGATGCGGACCAAACGGCTCGGGCTCAGCCTGACCAGGGAGTCCATCTCAACCAGGTTGTACAGTCCCGCGTAGCCGTTGGGGATGACGCAGACCTCGCTGCCCAGGGACTCGGCCATCTCGGAAGCCCCCTTGATAACCGCGTTGAGCCCGCCGCAGTCACCCCCGCTCGTCAGCACCCCTATCTTCTTCATCTCGGCATACCTCCCGTTCTCCGCATTCGCATTATTCTTCCCCGAAAAGGGAGCTGAAAACGCTTCCATATTAACAGACCGGAAAAGGAGGGTCAACAGAACGGAGACCCGGGGAGCCTTTCCCTCAGGCCTTCCCGCCTCCCCGGCACGTGATACAATCAATGGAATCGCCGTTTTCAGGAGAACCTATCTCAAAATTGATTTCGAAGCGAAAGAGAGAAGACATGGCGGCAGACAAGGACGGAAGGGGAAATCGCCCGGAGGCGCAGCAGGGCTGCGTTGAGGACGATTTTTCCTTCAGGACGCCGTATGCCGCCATTTAGGCCTCTTTCAGCCAGGGGTCCCCGAAAAGTCGCAAGACTTTTCGGGGCTGAGCCGGAAGCGATTTTGAGATAGGTTCTGGAGCCCTTTTCATATGAAAAACC
>JARRLN010000064.1 GCA_037386965.1 Nitrospirota bacterium | reverse complement strand
TTACAGCTTTAAGTTGACTCCGGCGCTGCCTGCCTGATACATTCAGTCATGAGGAGAGCCGTTGGTTTCCTGGTGCTCTTTGCGCTCGCTCTCACCCTTCTCGGCGCGCACATCTGCGCCGTGAAAGTGCAGGACGGCGAAACCATTGCCACGCTCGACCTTTGCAGTCCCCAATCCCCCGCTGCCTCCGGTGACACCATTACCCTGACAGCGCCGGTGTACGGCGTCCCCATAATCGCAGCGGTCGAGGCACTGCCCGCGGAAAAACCCTTCATATACGAATCCACCCTTTTCTCCCCGTTAGACGACCCTCCTCGCCCCGGCCTCCTTACCACAGCCTAAAACCGTCCAGGGGAGCCTTGCACCCAGGCGGCTCGCCCGCTGCGGCCCGCGGCTTCCCTGCGGTTACAAAAAATTCTTTCACATGAAATGGAGGCATAATGTCTGACATCGTAAAATGTCTGGGCGAAAGGGACATCTCACGAAGGCGTCTCATATCCGGAGCCGGCAAGATGGCGGCGGGCCTGGCGGTGGTATCCGCGGGCGGGCTGGGCATGGCCCGGAGCGCCGAGGCCTACGGCTACAAATCGGGTTACACGTATCGCAAGCTCGACATCGACCAGGTGGGGCGCCTGGCCTACGAGGACTACTTCAAGCGCTGGTGCGCCTCCACGGTGGTGGCCGGCCTCGTCCTTCCCCTAAAGAAAAAGGCGGGCGGAAACTGGGCGCAGTTCCCCATAGACGCCTACAGGTGGGCCCACGGTGGCCTGGCCGGCTGGGGAGCCCTTTGCGGCACCCTTACCGGGGCGGGGGTGGTCATCGGGTTGGTCACCGGCGACACGGACACCGCGGAGGCGATGGTAAACGACCTGGCCTTCTACTACTCCAACACCAAGCTGCCCACGTACGCGCCCGAGAAACCGCTCAAGGCCGAGATACACCACAGCACAACCAGCAATACGCCGGTCTGCCACATTTCCGTGGGCAAGTGGATGAAGGCCGAAAACAAGGGTTTCTTCACCAACGAGAGGGCCGAGAGATGTGCGCGGCTTTCCGCAAACGTGGCGATGTACACCGCGGGGATGCTCAACGACTGGGCCGCCGGCAAATACAAGCCGAAGCACCCTCTGCTGGCCAACCTCAAGCAAAACGGCATCACGTCTCAGAACAACTGCACCGAGTGCCACGGAAGCGACATCCCCAAGGTGCCGGGCTCATAACGCGGCACGTGAAACGGAGCGGCGGTTGAAATTGAAAGATGTTCGAGCCCCCGAAGCCGGGCCGGCGAGCGGCGCAACGGCAGCGCCGGGCGCCACGGGGGTTCGGCCGTTTCTCCCCGTTCGGGGGGGCAGGGCCCCGTGCCCTGCCTCCCCAACGATAACCTTTCTTAACGCAAGGAGCTTTATGAAAAAGAAATCGATTTTGATGCTCACCCTGCTTTCGACGATTGCCCTGGCGCTGCTTGCGGGGGCCGCATTCTCCGACCCCATGGATATTCCGGCAGGCTCCCGCTGCCGCTCCTGCGGCATGAAGGTGGACCCGGCGTCGGTCTATTCGGCACAGATAGTGACGGGCGGAGAGATGCTCCCCTTCTGCGACATCGGCGACATGCTCTCCTTCTACAAAAAGCAGAAGGAAAAGCCCTCGGAGCTTTACGTCAGGGATTCGAAAAGCGGCCGGTGGATTGACGCCATGAAGGCCGTCTACGTCAAGAGCGAGAAGTTCAACACGCCCATGGGCTGGGGCATCGCGGCATTCGCTCGCCGCGACGAGGCCGCGGGCTTCGGCAAGCCGATGACGTTCGAGGAGACCCTGAAGGTCCTGGGCGCCATGATGAAAGGGAAGATGTAGTGGCTCGAACACTCAAGGCATGCGCTTTTGCGGCCCTCGTGCTTGCGCTTTCATCCTGCGCCCGGAAACCCGAATATCCGGCGGCCCCTTCCTCGGGGGACGAAATCCGGTTTTCCATAAGCACGCTCCGGGAGGAAACTCCCGTGTTTTACTCCCTTGAGCACGAGGGCACACGGATAGACTATCTCCTGGTCAAGGTAAACGGGCGCGTGGAGTCGTACTTCGACGCCTGCGCCAAGTGCTACCCGAAGAAGCTCGGCTACAGGGTAGAGGACAAGCACCTCGTCTGCGTCGCGTGCGGAGAGCGCTATTCCATGCATAATCTCAAGGGTGCGGGAAGCTGCTATCCGCTCCCTCTTGAGGGAAAGACAGAGGGCGATACATACGTGATAGAGAAAGCCGATATCATAAACGGGCAGAGATATTTCTAGCGGTTTTCCTCTCTTCCGCCGTAAGGAATGCTCCACTCAGACGGCGCGAGCCGCCTTGCGCCGGCCTCGAACACGTCCGGGACAACGCGCTACCCGCATGACATTCAGGGCGACCGGGACGAGTTGCCGTCACGAAGGAAAGGGTCAATACCGGTTCAACCGCCAGTCGTAGTCCTGGTAGGTCACCCCGATGTTCTCAGCCTCATTGAGCAGGAACTCCCTGTCCTCCTCCCGGTACAGGTACCGACCGACAAAGCGCAGCCTCTCGGGCAGGGTGGGGCCGAAGTCCTTTCCGTACCACTTGAAGATGCGCGAGATGCGCACCCTTCCCGCGGTCCTGTCCACCTCCACCCCTCCGGCGTTGAGGAAGGTGCGCGCGGCGACGTCGAGGTCCTCCTCGATGGTCTCCGGCGTGTAGACACCGATGGGCGGGCAGGAGGAGGACGCGCAGACCAGGGCGAAGTGCACCCTGGGCTCCCGGCGCTTCAGAACGCACGCAAGCCGGGGGTCGTCCCCCCCGAAGGGCTTTAGCAGCGAATACGGCGGGCGGGCGTTGCCCCTCAAGACGCCGTGCTCGATGTCGTCGGGCGAGAAGTACACGCCGCCCATCTCGTACTGCACTCGCCGGAAGAAGTCCCGCACCTCCTTCACCGAGTCCCTGACGCCCGTCTCCACGACCCCGTGGATGACCAGGACATTGTAGATGTTTATCCAGAACGCCAGGCTCTCGGCGTGGCCGTCGAGCCCGCGGGGGTCGATGCCCCTGAGGGCGTGGCTCAGCTCCACGTACTCCCTGTAGGCCTTGGACGCCTCCATCCGCTCGTAGGCCACCCTCCCCGAGGCGGCTTCGAAGAAGGCCCCCCTCAGGACGTTCATCCTCTCCTTGAGCATCGTGGCAAGCTCCCCCGGCGTGCCGGTGATGTCGGTCTCCCCCTCGTTCAGGACAATGGTTTCGGCCAGCTCCACGCCGATGCCCGGCGGCGACTCCTCCCGCCTTCTCTTTTCCTCCTCGGCTGCACGGGCGCTCCGGAGGGCGACCACGCTGTTTATATAGCCTATGTGGGTCAGGGCCTGGGGAAAGTTCCCCAGGGCGTCCTGCCAGTGGTAGTCGTACTCCTCGGAGAAGAGCCCCAGGTGGTTGGCCATGTCCTCCATGGAGTCCAGGACGGCCTCGGCCTCCTCGTACCTGCCCATGGCGGTGAGGTTATCCACGAGCCAGAAGGTGCAGTAGAGGAACTGCCCCTCCTCGCCGGGCAGCCCGTCCTCCCCCACGTAGCGATAAAGAAGGTGCTCCACGGCCAGCTCCGCCCGCACGGCCTCCAGGGTGGAGGCCACCCGGGGGTCGTCGTGGGGGAGGAATCCCATCAGGGGGATGAGCAGGGCGCTGGCATCCAGGGCCTTGCCCCCGTAGTGCTGAAGGAAGGCCTGCTTCTTCCGGCTCCAACCCTTCTCAAGGACCTCCTCCTTTATCTCCTCCTGCACCCGGAGCCATTTTTCCAGGTCGGCGGGGAAGCCGTAGCGGCGGGCCATGGTCACCCCCCTGTCCAGGGCCACCCAGCACATCACCTTGGAGTAGACGTAGTGATAGGGGCCGTCCCGCACCTCCCATATCCCGTTGTCCGACTCCCGCCAGTGCTCGGTCACGTAGTCGCAGATGCCCTTGAGGAAGGGCCACATCCCCAGGCCCACCCTGCCCACGTAGTCCGAGAGCTTGAGCGCGGCGTCCATGAGCTCCCCGTAGATGTCCAACTGCCGCTGTCCCCCGGCGGCGTTTCCTACCCGCACCGGGCGGGAGCCCCTGTATCCCTCCAGGTGGCCGAGCTCCTCCTCCGTGATGTCCGTCTCCCCCCTCAGGCCGTAGAGCACCCTGAGCCCCTCCGGGCCGGTCTCCCGGAGGAGCGTTTCCACCCACCTCAGATAGCCCTCGGTCTCCGACATGTGGCCGAAATTGAACAGCGCCTCCAGGGTAAAGGAGGTGTCCCGCACCCAGGTGAAACGGTAGTCCCAGTTGCGCACCCCGCCTATCTCCTCCGGAAGGCTCGTCGTGGCGGCCGCGGCCACGGTGCCCGTGGGGGCGTAATAGAGGAGCTTCAGGACCAGGGCGGAGCGCTCCACCATCTCCCTGTAGGGCCCCAGGTCCACGGCCCTTCCGGTCTCGCTCTTGGCAAGCCACCGGTGCCAGTACTCCTCGGTCCTCCGGAAGGCCTCCTCCGCCTCCTCGGGGTCGCACATGCAGAGGTCCTCGGCCCCGTAGCGGAGGTTGAGCCACACCCTGTCGCCCCGCTTGAGCCCCCAGCGGGCCCGCCCCCTGCCGTCCTCTCCCAGCTCCAGATGGCGGGAGGCGGCCAGCCCTAGCTTCTCCCCGCCGCCCCGGGCGACGATGCCTCCCCGGGGGCCCATCGCAAGCACCGTCTCCGCCCGGGCGTAATCGAACCTCGGGTCGAAGAGCACCTCCATGGCGATGGTCCCCTCCGCGCAGTCGATGCGCCTCAAAAGCTCATGCCGCACCTCCCGGGCCTCGCCCTCAAGGACCACCGGCATGAAGTCCACCATGCGCGCCACGCCCTCCCGCGTGCGGAAGTCCGTCTCCAGGATATTCGTCCCCGGCAGGTACCGGACGGAGGAGTCCCACTCCTCCGCGGCGGGGCGGACGCGGAACCGCCCTCCCTTCTGGTCGTCCAGGAGGGCGCCGAAGATGCTCCCGGAGTCTATGTAGGGAAGGCACATCCAGTCGATGGAGCCGTCCGGGGCCACCAGCGCAACGGAGTGCAGGTCCCCGATGATGCCGTACTCGCTTATCTTCTTATACATCGCGAGAGGCCGCCGCTCCGTTACAGGCCCTTCCCCTGAGGCTGAAGAAGAGCTTGAGACCCTTCCGCACGGTATCGGAGAATATCTTGCTTGCCAGGAGGTCCCCGGCCACCTTCTTGTTTATCTCCCCCAGGGTGGGATAGGGGTGCACCGCACCGGCAAGCTTGGTGAGCTTGACCCCGCCGTTTAAGACACCCACCCATTCGCCCAGGAGGTCCCCGGCCCGGGGGCCCAGTATCTGCACGCCCAGGGGCTTCTCATCCGCATCCAGGAGCATCTTTATCCTGCCGGTGGTCTCCCCTTCGGTCTGGCTCCGGTCGTTTCCGGCGAACTCCGAGGTCCAGACGGAGTACCGCACCCCTGCCGCCCCGGCCCGCGCCTCGTTCATCCCGACGCTGGCCAGCTCGGGCTCCGTGAAGGTGCACCAGGGCAGCAGGGTGTAATCCGCCTTCCGGGGAAGCCGAAAGACGGCGTTCGTGACGACGATGCCCCCTTCGTAGCCCGCCGCATGGGTAAAGAAGTGCCTGCCCAGGGCGTCTCCGGCGGCATAGATGTGCTTCTGGGCGCTTCTGAGCCTGTCGTCCACCTCCACGCCCTTCTCCGAGACGGAGACGCCTATCTCCTCAAGCCCCAGGCCCTGCACGTTGGGAACTCTCCCGGTGGCCACCAGCAGGATGTCTCCCCGCACCGAGCGAAGCTCCTTTTCCCCCTTCAGGGTGAAGAGCAGTTCGCGCTCCGCGCCCAGGTCCCGCACCTCCTCAACCCGGGCGTTCAGGTGAAACTCCACCCCCTCGCTCCGAAGGACTGCCATCACGGCGTCGGCCATGTCCTTGTCTTCCCTTGCCAGTATCTGCCCCCTCCGCTGAAGCACCACCACCCGGCTTCCCAGCCTTGAGAAGGCCTGGGCCATCTCGATGCCGATGGGCCCGCCGCCCACGACGATGAGCCTCCGGGGAAGCTCATCCAGCGAGAAGATTTCGCGGTTGGTCACATGGGGGACTTCGGCAAGCCCCCTGATGGGCGGAAGGGCGGGCGAGGAGCCCGTGCAGACGGCCCAGTACCGGGCCGAGACGGTCTTGCCGTTTATCCTCACCGCGTGCTCGTCGACGAAGCGGGGCTCTCCGAATTCCACCCGCGCGCCCAGCTTGCAGAACCGCTCGGCGGAGTCGTGCTTCTGGATGACGGCGATGACCTCCTGGATGCGCCGAGCCACGTCGCGGTAGTCCACCGGCTTCAGGTCCGTCTCCGGAAGGCCGTAGCGCCGGGCGTTTTTCATCCGGTGGTAGACCTGGGCCGTTCGGATGAGAGTCTTGCTCGGCACGCACCCGTAGTGCAGGCAGTCACCTCCCAGGGCCGGGGCCTTGTCTATGAGGATGGTTTTTGCTCCGAGCTGGGCCGTTCCAGCGGCCACCGTGAGGCCCGCCGAGCCCCCTCCCAGAACCCCCATGTCGTAATCGTACTTCGGCATGTCGGAACCTCCCTACCCCGTCCTGACCGGGGGCTTGCCCTTTTTCTTTCTGTAGTAGCCCACGAGTTTTTTCGCGGCAAGCGGGAAGAGCCCCAGGAGCACCAGGGAGAGGACGATGTCCGGGGAGAATATCCCCGAGAGCGACGTGAGCTCCCCGAGCTGCTTCCCGGCGTTTACGTAGACGACGGTCCCCGGCAGCATCCCCACCTGGGAGACCCAGTAGAACCGCCAGAGGGCCATCCCCGTAAGCCCCATGGCCAGGTTTATGGCCCAGAACGGAAAGATGGGGATGAGCCTCAGGGTGAAGAGGTAGAAAGAGCCCTCCTGCTCCACGCCCTCGTTTATCTTCCTCAAACGGCGCCCGAATGAGCCCTGCACCCAGTCCCTCAGGAGGAACCGGGCCACCAGGCAGGCCAGAGTGGCCCCCACGCTGCTTGCGAAGGAGACCATGACCAGCCCCACCCAGAAACCGAAGAGCGCGCCCGCGGCCAGGGTCATCACGGCGGCCCCGGGAAGGGAGAAGGCGGTCACGGCCACATAGATGCAGAAGAAGGCGGCCGGCACAAGCACCCTGTGATGGGCGTAGTAGGCCTCGAACCCCGCCCGGGACTCCTTGATGAAGTCCAGCGAGAAGTACTCCCCGAGCCCCAGGAACCGGAAGCCCGCGATGACGGCCAGGACGGCCGCTGCTATCAGTATCTTGACCGCCGTGGAGCGCCTCACCGGCGGGCACCCTCCAGCTCGAGCTTTCCCCTGTAGGCCGCCCCCCAGAGGCCGCTGTCCTCATCGGTTATGAGATAAACGGGAATCTCCCGGAGAAGCAGCGCGTGCCGCGGGGAGCTTCTGAACTCGCTTGCGAAGGCCCCGTGGGTGAGAATCCCGGGGACCCTGGCCGCCACCCCGCCGGCCACGAACACCCCTCCCCTGGCCAGCGTGGCAAGGGCGAAGTCCCGGCAGGCGCGGCCGTAGAAACGGGACATCCAGAGGAGCGTGTCGGGGCATTCGTGGAACCTGGCACTCACCTCGTCGGGGTGCAGGTCCTGGCCTGTGAGATACTTGTGCACCAGGCTCAAGCCCCGCCCGGAGACCACTACGTTTCCCGTCATGTACTGGTCCTCAAGCTCCCCGAGGAGAAACTTCATGTACGTGCACTCCTCCGGGCTCACGAAGGGGAAGCTCCCGTGCCCGCCTTCCGAGGGCATGGCCGCGAAACCTCCCCGCCCGTCGGGCAGAAGGGCCGCCATCCCCAGGCCCGTGCCCGCGCCGATGACGGCCACGGCGCTCTCGGGCTCAGGCGTTCCCGGGAGAATGGGCCGGGCCTCCTCGCCCACCGGAGAGCGGCAGGCATAGGCCTGGGCCACGAAGTCGTTTATGAGGACATGGCGCGTAAGGCCGTAGTCCTGGCGGGCGCTGGAAAGGTCGATGCCCCAGGGGATGAAGGGCGGGCTGCTCGAGACGCCCCGTTCCACGGGCCCGGCCACGGCCAGCACGGTGACGTCGGCCCTCTCGGGCAAAAGGGAGAAGCCGCTCTCCCGGAGCATGGCGAAAAGCCCGCCCAGGGAGTCAGCCCGCCCGGTCTCAAGCCACTTCTTCCCCTCAAGGCTCAGGCGCCCCTCCCTCAGCCTGAAATGGGCAAACCTGCTGTTCGTCCCCCCTATGTCAGCCGCGAGAATCTCCCCCAAAAGCCGCCTCTCTTTCTGGTCACACTATATCCCACGGACCCGGGCCTGTAAAGCAGGGGCACCAGTGCCGGGGACCAGTCCCGGGGGCAAGCCCCCCTTTCATTACCGTCGCAGACGTAATGCGCTTCGATGTCAGGGCGCTCCAGGCCGTGCCTGGAGGGACCAGTCCCTTTTTCAAGCATCAAAGCAGGCCGTTCCTTGGGCAAGCCGCTTCAAGGTTCGGTCGCTCTGGCCCGTTGACCAGTCGCTCCAGCCGCGGGGACCAGTCCCTTTTTTAAACATCAACCCAAGCCGTTCCTTGGGCAAGCCGTTTCAAGGTCCGGACGCTCTGGCCCGTTGGCCAGTCGCTCCAGGCCGCGCCCGGCGGGAACCAGCCCCAGGGGCCAGCCCCCTTTATTACCGTCACAAACGTGAATTGCTTCGATGTCAGGGCGCTCCAGGCCGCGCCTGGCCGGGGCGTTTGAGGTCCTCGATGGTGTCGATGTCCGAAAGCTCCCGGGTGAAGGCCACCGAAAGGCCCAGAGAGCGGGCCTTCCGCACGCTCTCCTCGAGGGTCTTGGGTGAGGACCAGGGGATGGCCTCGAAGACGGCCCGCCGTGGGGCCGTCATGCCTACCAGGTAATAGCCGCCGTCCCGGGCGGGGCCGAACACGAGGTCGTGACTCTCAAGGAGCCCCATGGCCTCCCGCACAACCCCGGCGGTGAGGGCCGGAATGTCCACGCCCACCAGGGCGGCCTTCCGGTAGTCCCGCTTGAGGAGGACGCCCAGGGCCTCGTGCATGCGCAGGCCCAGGTCGCCCTCCGACTGGGGGAAAAGGGGCAGCCCCCAGGCCGCGAAGTACTCCCTGTCCCCGGCAGGCGTGTAGGCGATGAAGGTGTCCACGCCGGGGATGTCCCGGAGCCTCCGGATGGTCCCTTCAAGGAGGCTTTCATAGAGGGCCAGCCTCTGGCCGTCGGCAAGGTGGCCCCTGAGGCGTGTCTTCACGCTTTCCGCGCGGGGGGCCTTGGCCATGATGACGAGGGCTTCCGTGTTCAACGGACGTCTCCGTAAAACCGCGCGAGCCTCTCGGGCCTTACGCCGAAGACGGTATAGGCCAGGGCCAGGGACCAGTCCCTGAGGGTGGTGCGCAAAGGGCCTTCGGCAAGCCACCTGCGCGGGTGCGTCCGCACCGGGGGGCGGAGAAAGGCAATCCTGCCGAGCCTCCTCAGGCGGCAGCCCATCTCGATGTCCTCCATGAGGGGCATCTCCCTGAACCCTCTCATGCGCTCGAAGACGGCGCGCCGCATGAAGAGCCCCTGGTCGCCGTAGGGAACGCGGGTGAGGCGCGAGCGCAGGTTGGCCCCCCACTCGATGAGCCTGAACCACGCGGCGGGGTGCTCCACGGCAAGGTCGAAGGCCCCGGCCACCACCCGCTCGTCCCTGAGGGCCTCCCTGACAAGCGCGAAGGCCCCCGGAGGGGGAACGGTGTCGGCGTGCAGGAAGAGCAGGATGTCCCCCGTGGAGCGCTCCGCGCCCCTGTTCATCTGGAGGGCCCGTCCCCGCTCGCCCGCTATGACCAGGCGGGCGAACTCCCCCGCTATGCCCATCGTGTGGTCGGAGCTTCCGCCGTCCACCACGACAAGCTCCTCGTGCTCGGTGAGGGGAAGGGCCACAAGGACGGAGCGGAGGCCCCCGGCCTCGTTGAGCGTGGGCATTATGATGGAAATCCTCTCCACGGCTCCCCCTTGCCCCCTATTATATACGCTCCACCCGGGGCGCCCGATTGACAGGTTTCGCATTTGCTGTTATTCCCTTAGGATGGGGCAGCTCGCGGACGGAGGGATCTTCGGTGGATAAGGAACCGGTTCTCCAGGGCCAGACGGCCCTTGTCACGGGGGGAAGCTCGGGCATCGGGGAGGCCATAGCGCTGGCCGCGGGCCGGGCCGGGGCCAGCGTGGTGGTGAATTACCACTCGGGGGACGGGGAGGCGGAGAAGGTCGTCCAGGGAATCCGCCGCTCCGGGGGGCGGGCCATCAAGGTCCGGGCGAACGTGGGTGAGGAGGACCAGGTACGGGAGATGTTCAAGCGGGCGGTGGCGGAGTTCGGGACCGTGGATATCCTGTTCAATAACGCGGGGATTCAGAAGGACGCGGCCTTCACGGAGATGAGCATGGAGGACTGGAGCCTGGTCCTCGGCGTCAACCTCACCGGCGCTTTCCTCTGCGCCCGGGAGGCCGCCGGGGAGTTCATCCGCCGCGGGGTGGTCCCCGGCCGCTCCCGGGCGGCGGGAAAAATCATCTTCACCAGCTCGGTCCACGAGGTCATTCCCTGGGCGCGCCATGCCAACTACGCCGCCTCCAAGGGCGGGGTGATGCTCCTGATGAAGAGCGTGGCCCAGGAGCTTGCCCGTCATCGGATACGGGTCAACAGCATCGCCCCGGGGGCCATCAAGACCAGGATAAACCGCGCGGCCTGGGAGACCCCCGAGGCCGAGGCCGGGCTCAAGAAGCTCATTCCCTACGGGCGGGTGGGAGAGCCGGAGGACGTCGCCCGGGTGGCGGTCTGGCTCGCCTCGGACGAGGCGGACTACGTCCACGGGACCACCCTTTACGTCGACGGCGGCATGCTCCTTTATCCGGGCTTCCGCACCGGCGGGTAGCAAGGGGGCGGCCCTTGGAAGCCCTTGTCACCGGGGGGACCGGGTTCATCGGGCGGCACGTGGTGAGACGGCTCCTTCGGGACGGGCACCGGGTGCGCGTGTACTCCCGCCGGAGCGAGCGTCCCCCGTGGCTTTCGGGGGGCAACATGCACCCGGGCGACCTGGGCGATTTCTCCCGGGTCGTACGGGCCATGGAAGGCTGCCAGGTGCTTTACCACGTGGGGGAGATGAAGAACGTCAACCGGGCGGCCTCCGAGAGAAACGTCAAGCTGATGGAGCACATCCTGGGCCATGTCCGGAAGGCCGGGGTCGGGCGCGTGGTTTTCGTCAGCTCCATAACCGTGGCGGGCATCCCCTCGACCGTGCCGGCCCGCGAGGACACGGAACCCCGGGTGACCCTCTCGGACCACTACACGGACTACAAGCGCCGGTGCGAGGAGCTTCTGGCCGGGCAGGACCAGGCGGAGTTCGCCATCATCCGCCCGGGGCCTGTCTACGGGCCGGGCTCTGAGCACTTGAGACGGTTCCTCCGGGCGCTGGAGACCCTGGGTGCGGTGGGCCTGCCTTTTGTAAGGAGGGGAGAGAGCCTGGCCCCTCTCGTCTTCGTGGAGGACCTGGGGGAGGCCATCGCCCTGGCCGGCCTGCATCCCGGCGCAGGAGGGCACACCCTGAACCTGACCGACGGGGCGCGCCACAGCTGGCGGGACTTCCTCGCGGCCGCCGCGGATGCGATGGGCAAAAAGCTCCGGCTCCTGCCGGTCCCGCCGGCCATCCTCAAGCTGCCGGCTTTCTTCGTGGACTTTCTGGCCCTGGCCTTCAGGATGGACCCCGACGCCTCCCACTACGTGGAGTTCTTCTCAAGCGACCTTCATTTCGATAACGCCCTGGCCCGGGCCGTCCTTCAGTGGCAGCCCCGGCACTCCCTTGAAGAGGGCGTGAGGGAGATGGTCAGGGACTATCTCGAGTGGCGGGAGGCGCATCGATGAGAGGACAACAGGCGAAAAGCCGCCGCTTCGTCCCTCGCGGCGGGGCTTACTTGTAGTAGTCCAGGAGTTTTTCGAGGAGGGACTTCTTGTCCATGAGGGGGCCCTCCTCCTCCGGCTCGCCCCTGCGGGCGAGCCGCCCCACGGCCCTTCCCACGTCCCTGACCTCCAGCTTCCTGAGGACGTCGGGGACGTCCACGAAGCGAGAGATTTTGTTGAACTGGGTGATGCCCCCACGCATGCCCTCGTGGTGCAGGCTCAGGGAAAGGGCGCTCCGGGCCCGGGTGACGGCCACGTAGAAAAGCCTCTGCTCCTCCTCCAGCTCCTCCTCGCTGTCCAGGGCGAAGGTCACCGGCAGCACGCCGTCCATGAGCCCCATGACGTGGACCACGTCCCACTCCAGCCCCTTGGCCGAATGGATGGTGGAGAGCACCAGGGGAGCTTCCTCCTCCCTGGTCTCGGGCTCGACGCGCAAGACCCCCCGCTCCGGGGGCTCCACGGCGAAGTCCTCCAGAAGCTCCTCCATGGAGGCGTACCGCGCGGCTATCTGCCTCAAGGCCTCCAGGTCGTTTATCCGCACGTGCCAGTCGTCGTACTTGTTCTTCATGAGGGGGGTGTAGTAGCTGAGGAGCACCTCGAACTTCTCCCCCACCGGCACCTCCTCCGGCGCGGCCCGGGCGAGGGCCTCCCTGAGCCGCCCGAGCCCTTCGGCATAGGGCCGTTTTTCGAGAAACCCCCGAAACCCCTTCTCCAGGGCCTCCGAGAGGGAAGCGCGGGCGGTCAGCCGGTCCGTTATCCGGGTGGCCGTCTTCGGCCCGATGCGCCCGATGAGCAGGAGCACCCGGTTCCAGGAGAGTTCGTCCCGGGGGTTGGCCAGCACCTTGAGATGCGCGATGACGTCCTTGACGTGGGCCGTCTCGTAGAACTTGAGCCCGCCGTAGGTCTCGTAGGGGATGTTGCGCTTGGCCAGCTCCGACTGAAGCGGTATGGACAGGTACATGGAGCGGAACATGACGCACTGGTTGCCCAGGGGGACGCCCTCGTCCAGCCGCTCCTTCACCATGTCGGCTATCCACTCGGCCTCGTCATAGGCGTTTTTGAAGAAGAGCAGCCGGGGCTTCTCGCCCTCCACGCCCCGGGCCGAGACCAGGCACTTGGAGTACTTGTTCTTCATGTTCTCAAGCACCGCGTTGGCCACGTCCAGTATCCTCTGGGTGCTCCGGTAGTTCTGCTCCAGGGTGATGACCGCCGCCTGGGGGAAGCGCTCGGGGAACTTCATGATGTTCTCGTGCGAGGCCCCCCGGAAGCCGTTGGAGATTGATTTTACATCATTTCTGCTTCCGTTTTGGGGGCATCGATTACTGTTGAGTTGGTCATGCATGTGCCATAATATATTTCCGGGATGTACTCGATAAAATGGGGATACTCCTTCCTGATTATCTCCCCAAGCGGGGAGCCCTTGTTCACCGAAACGCTCACCAGCGAGCGCAGGGTGTCCTTCCGGGGGAAGCGCTTTTCCCCCTCGTACAGGCCCATCCTGGCCGCGCACCGGTGGATGGCCTCCTCGGCGTCCCCTTCGTCCAGGACGGCGAAGCTCTCGGGGAAGCCGATGCTCTTGGCATAGCGCTTCAGGGTCTTGTAGGCGAAGGAGTGAAACGTGCCGCCCTCGACGTTGCGGCACTCCGGGTCGTGCCGGGCGGCGCGGGCTATCATCTCCCGGGCGGCCTTCCGCGTGAAGGTCAAAAGGAGGATGGAGTTGGGCTTCACGCCGCTCTGGACCAGGTTCAGTACACGGTACTCGATGACCCGGGTCTTCCCCGAGCCCGCCCCGGCGATGACCAGCACGGGGCCCTCCACCCGCGTGACCGCCTCGAACTGGGCCGGGTTCAGAAAGGCGGCCAGCTCTCCCGTGGTCCTCTCCTCCGGGGCGCTCACCGGCAGACCCTTTCCCGGAGGTCGTCCATCACCGAACCCGGGGCGATGGGGATTTCCTCCCCGGAGTGGAGCGCCTCGGCCACCGGGGCGCCCGTGCGGGAATAGAGGGTAATCGTGAGGACGCGCAACGTCTTCTCCGTGCAGTCGATCTCGTTGAGGGTGATATTATAGCCCGCCCGAAGGGCGGTTTTCACCCGCACCCTGAGAAGCCCGCCCTCCGTCCGTTTCACTCCTTCGCCGTCATAGGAGACGCCCCCTCCGAGCGAGACCCAATCCGTCTCGCCCGCCGGGGCAATGGAGGAAAATAGAAGAAGAAAGAGAAGCAGAAGGGGCACGAGCGCCTTCATGGACGGACCTCCGGCCTTTCTTTCATCATAGACGGTTTCCCCGGGCGAAGAAAAGCGCCCGCGCCCGCCGCATCGAGGGGGACCAGTCCCCCTTCCTCCGAGATTGGACCGCTATCAAGAGCAGACCGCTCCGGAAGCAACCCGCTCCGAGGTTCTATCGCTCAGGCCGTAGCCTGGGACCAGTCCCCTTTCCTTCGAGATTGGACCGCTATCAAGAGCAGACCGCTCCGGAAGCAACCCGCTCCAAGGTTCTATCGCTCAGGCCGTGGCCTGGGACCAGGCCCTTTTCCTCCGAGATTGGACCGCTATCAAGAGCAGACTGCTCCGGAAGCAACCCGCTCCAAGGTTCTATCGCTCAGGCCGTGGGCCGGGACCAGTCCCCTTTTTCTGACCACCGAAGGTCATCGCTCTGACAGGAGAGAAATTGCCTCCAGGGAACAGCTTGAGAAAGGCAACTGGTTGCCTGCTTGACATCCGGGTGGTGCAGGGCATATCATTTCGCAATGATACATTCGCTTCCGGCAAAAGCCCTTTTCAAGGTCATATGGCACGTGCCGTGGCCCGTGGGGTGTTCCATCAGCCGGTAGCGGTCGAGCAAGGACAACTCAAGAGGCCACGGGACAAACCCGTGGCCTTTTTTATTTTCGGAGGAACGGTGAAGGACCGGATGGACCTGGAGCGCATAGTTTTCATCGGGCGGACGTTCGGGGAATACGCGGCCATGTTCGCCCTCGATGAGGCGTCTCTCGGGCGCGGGCCCGTGCTGGACTGCGCGGCGGGTCCGTCCTCCTTTACCGCCGAGGCACGGGCCATGGGCATCGAGGCCACGGCATGCGATGTCCTTTACGGTCTCACGCCCCGGGAGCTTTACGAAAAAGGCAGGGCGGACCTCTCGCACGTCTTTGACCAGAAGTTCGACGGGGCGGCGCACCTTTATACGTGGACGTACTACAAGGGGAAGGAGGACGTTATCGCCCGGAGGGAAAGGGCGCTGGAGCTTTTCAGGGCTGACTATCCCGTGGGCCTTCCGGAGGGCCGTTACGTGCGGGCCGAGCTGCCTCATCTACCCTTTCCTGACGGGGCGTTCGAGCTTGTGCTTTCGAGCCACTTTCTGTTTCTCTACGGCGACAGGCTGGATGTGGATTTTCACACGGCGTCTCTCAGGGAACTAATCAGGGTTGCCTCGGGAGAGGTAAGGATATTCCCCCTGGACGGGCTCGATGCAAAGCCCTGTCCTTACATGGACGATGTCTTGAGCTTTCTGGACGGGGAAGGCATGAAAACCGAAATAATAGAGGTGCCCTTTGAATTTCAAAAAGGCACGAATAAAATGCTCAGGCTTTCCCGAAAGGAGGAGGAATGACGAACCTCATCGAAGTCGACAGGGAGAAATGCGACGGAGACGGCATCTGTGCCGCCGTCTGCCCGGTAGGCATAATCCAGATGAACGAGGCGATGCCCGAACCGGTCGCCGGTGCCGGCAAGCTTTGCATTACCTGCGGGCATTGCGTGGCGTTCTGTCCCACCGGGGCGCTTTCTCACCGTGCCATGAAGCCCGGGGACTGCCGGCCCATGCGCAGTGAGCTCGACCTGAGCGCCGGGCAGGCGGAGCAGTTTTTGAAGGGCCGCCGCTCCATCCGCGTCTATGAGGACAGGGCGGTTGAAAAGGAAACCCTGGAGCGGCTCATCGACATGGCCCGGTACGCCCCCACGGGAATGAACTCCCAGCCCGTGGGATGGCTTGTTATCCACGACAAAGGCGAGGTAAAAAAGCTCTCCTCGATGGTTGTCGACTGGATGCGCTTTGCAATCGAGAGCGAGGCCGAAATGGCGGCCTCCATGCGCCTTGCGCGCATAGTGGACGACTGGGAGCGCGGGATAGACCGCGTATGCCGAAACGCCCCGCACCTTGTGCTGGCCCATGCCCCCAAGGGGATGCCCGTTTCGCAGTCGGCCTGCACACTCGCCCTGTCTTATCTCGAGCTGGCCGCCCTGCCGTTTGGCCTTGGTGCGTGCTGGGCCGGTTATCTCATGCTGGCCGCGGCCTTCTGGCCGCCCATCGAGCAGGCGCTCGGGCTGAGTGAGCGCGTCTCCCCATACGGGGCGATGATGCTCGGGTATCCGAAATACCGCGTCCAGAGGATACCGCTTAGGAAAGAGCCAAGGATAGAGTGGCGGTGAGCCGATACTAACCAGTTAGTTTTATACACGGCATGGAAGCCGAAAGAGGAGGAGTTAAAGTAAATGTCCGGGCTCAGTCCTCTGGAAATCTATAAGATCCTGCCCAGGACGAATTGCAGGCAATGCCAGGCCGCAACCTGCATGGCTTTCGCGGCCGCAGTGCTCCGGGGACAAAAACGGTTTGCCGACTGTCCCCATCTGGAAAGCGGCACAATTGCCCGGCTCGAGGGCAAGACACACAAGCAGTCCCCCGCCGAGAAAAAAAGGGAAGAACTGCTGGAATCCTTGAGGGGGCAAATAGCAGCACTGGACTTTCCTTCCAGGGCGGCACACCTGGGGGCCGAAACCAGGGACGGCAAGCTGGTGGTCAAATGCCTGGGCAGGGAATTCGAGATCGACCCAAGGGGCAACATCGAATCGCAATGCCATACGCACGTCTGGTTCTCCATACCGCTGCTTCATTATGTTCTCTTCAGCCAGGGACGGGAGCCTTCCGGCGCGTGGGTGCCGTTCAGGTTGCTGAAAAACGGGGCGGCGGGAAGCCCACTTTTCGAGCAGAGGTGCGAAAAACCGCTCAAGCACATCGCGGATACGCACACGGAGCTTTTCGAGTATTTGGTTGATGTCTTTGGCGGCACGCCGTCGGACAATTTCGACTCGGACATATCGGTCGTCTTGTTTCCGTTTCCCAAAGTGCCTCTTCTCATTTGTTATTGGAAGTCCGAGGGCGAGCTTGAATCCCAACTGCACCTCTTCTTCGACAGCACGGCGGAGGAGAACCTTGGCATCGAGACGACCGGCGCTCTCGGGGTCGGCCTTGCAAACATGCTGGAGAAAATCATACTCAAACACAGGTGAGGACGGCTGCACACATTACTCAGATATCATGGAGGAGGCCATGAGCACAATCCGAGTTTACTCAAATGAAAAGCTCCAACTGAGGACCGGCGCACCCGGGGCCGCGATGTGGGCCGTGGCGCTTGAGCGGAGCATGCTCACCTATTTCGAGTTTGCGCCCGGGGCCGTGCTGCCCGAGCACACCCACGAGGCCGAGCAGATCACCCTCGTCCTGGAGGGAGAACTGACGTTGCGGTGCGGGGAGAAGTCCTTCGTCCTCGGGCCGGGCGACGTTGTGGCGATACCCTCCAACGTGGCGCATGCGGCCTCCACGGGCAGCGCGCCCTGCAAGGCCGTGGACGCCTGGTCGCCGCCGAGGGAGGATTTTCTGAGATGACAACCATCCGTCATATGCCAAGGAGCACGTCATGAGCGAATTCGGCGAATCGGCATGGGCCCGGGATGACTTCTCCCGCAATTACCTCGAGCGCGCGGACGTCTACATCGTGGAGCGCCGCAAGATGTTCGCTCTGGCGGCCTCTTTCTACGGGCACTTTTTCAAGGATAAAACGGGCGTGCGCCTCCTTGACCTCGGCGCCGGCGACGGTGCGCTCAGCCACGAGCTTCTGAAAACGGACGGTTCCATTTCGGCCACCCTGGTGGACGGCTCGGAGGCCATGCTCCGCCGGGCGGGCGAACGGCTGGGAGAATACGGGAACGTGAAGTTCATAAGGGCGAGCTTCCAGGAGCTCTTGCGCGGGGCGGCGGCGCTTGATGAAGAGTTCGACCTTGCGTGCGCCCTCCGAAGGGCTTGAGGAGTGGTACTTCGCCCGCTGGCGCGGCTGGATGGAGCACATGCAGGCACGGCTCGGCCTGGGAGACGAATCTCCGGACGACATCATAAGGCGGTACAAGGAGCCCGCGAGCACGAACAGGCCCGACATGCTGGAGGACCAGCTCGATGCGCTCCGAAAGGCCGGATTCGGGGACGTGGACTGCTATTTCAAGGACGGCATATTCGCGGCCTTTGGAGGGAGAAAGGTATAACGGGCATCGCTCCACGCTGGCCGCATTGTGGGGATAAGACACGGCGCCAAAGGGCAGAATTAGAAATTATATGCATCGACCTTCCATGTAAAGAGAGGGAAAGGAGAGCCGCTCATGGGAAACAAGCGTGCTGGAGGAACAAACACCCGATGCGTGCACTCGGGCGTGCGGGAGGAGCTCACCGGGGGAGTAAACACGCCCATATACACCTCAAGCTCATATCGTTTTCCGAACCCCTCGGGGAAGGCGTACTACCCCCGGTACTTCAACCTCCCCAACCAGTCCGCCGTGGCTGAGAAGCTCCGTGCGCTGGAAGGCGCCGAAGAGGCACTTGTGCAAAGCTCGGGCATGGCGGCCATCACCGCAACGCTCCTGGCACTGCTTGCCAG